>JALONJ010000625.1 GCA_025455045.1 Microscillaceae bacterium
TCATTCTACATTATTCATTATTCATTATTCATTATTCATTATTCATTATTCATTATTCATTATTCATTATTCATTATTCATTATTCATTATTCATTATTCATTACTATACATTTATCATTTCCTACCAAATTTGCCTTTTCGGGCAAATATAATAAAAGCATTAGATATAGAGAACTATCGACTTTGGGTATAGTAGAAATCTCGGGGTGAAATATTTTTTTCTTAGCAAGATGGGCTATACAAAAGTAAATCACTTTTATAACTAATTGATTATCAATTGATTATTTGTTTTATTTTTAAAAATTTCAAAATTCAAAAATTTCAAAATTGGGAAGGGTTTGATATTTGGAATTAAGTAATTTTCTTTGTTGATAAATTTGGATTATTCTAAACAAATAAAATGAAAAAAACTTCGCTTTGGCAACAATTGCTCCCCCATTTCT
Source organism: Microscillaceae bacterium (assembly GCA_025455045.1). Classification (GTDB taxonomy): domain Bacteria; phylum Bacteroidota; class Bacteroidia; order Cytophagales; family Microscillaceae; genus JALONJ01. The sequence continues at coordinate 445 of JALONJ010000625.1, forward strand.
TGATTATTGTAGGATTTATTGTGGTGAGCTTAATTTATACTTCGCCGATTATGGAAGGCAAAAAGCTCTTTCAAAACGATATGATTCAGGCGCGAGGGGCGGCAGAAGAATTGGTAAAATACCAAACCGAAACCGGCAAACGGGCTTTTTGGACCAACTCAATGTTTGGCGGAATGCCCGCTTTTATGATTGCGATGGATTATCCTTTGAGTTTTACCACCCATACCGGTCGCTTGGTGGTCAATCTTACTCCTTATCCGGCAAATATGATTTTTATTTATATGCTGGGGGCTTATTTGATGTTTTTGATGTTGGGTTATCATCGTTGGTTGGGCGTGTTGGGGGCTATAGGCTATGCTTTTGCTTCGTACAGCATCATCAATATCGAAGCCGGACATACTTCCAAAGTCATTGCTTTGGGCTTTGCGCCGCCTTTTATAGGGGCAGTCGTATTGGCTTATCGGGGCAAATGGCTCTTGGGGAGTGCCTTAGCCGGTTTGTTTGCCGGATTGCAGTTGTATGGCAATCACGTACAAATCACTTATTATTGTGTAATAGCCTTGGTGTTGTTTGTAATTGTCGAATTTATCCGCTTGCTTATCAAAAAAGAAAATCTTAAGCCTTTTTTGTTGGCTACCGTAGGTTTGGCAATTGCCGGAGCTTTGGCGGCAGGCTCACACGCTTCGCGCTTGTGGGTGAGTTATGCTTATACCAACCAAACCAATCGCGGTCCTTCGGAACTTACCAACAATAAACAATCAACCGGCGGTGCCGACCGTGATTATGCTTTTAGCTGGAGCTATGGTGTAGGCGAAACTTTTACTTATATTGTTCCCAATTTTGTGGGCAGTGGTTCAGGCTCAGGAGCATTGTTAGATGCCGATTCTAAAAGTGGACAAATTTTTCAGCGCAACAATATTCCAATCAATCAATTGGCAAGTTTACCCTTTTATTGGGGCAATCAGCCTTTTACTTCCGGTCCGGCTTATTTGGGAGTCATTGTCGTATTTTTGTTTTTGTTTAGTCTATTTATGAGCAAAGACCCCATAAAATGGTGGATTTTGGGAATTTTTGTCTTGTTTACGATGATAGCTTGGGGCAAAAATTTTGCTGCTCTCAATTATTTTTTATTTGATTCTGCCCCTTTGTATAATAAATTTCGGGCGCACACAATGATTATATCTTTGTTGCAAATTTTTGTGGTGTGGGGAATGGTGCTGGGTTTGCAAGAGTTTTTTAAACCGGATTTTGATAAAAAAAATGCCCTCAACGCCCTCAAAATTAGCGTTGGAGCGTTGGGTGGTTTGTTGTTGTTTTTTGCGGTGTTGGGTGGAGCTACTCAAGATTATAAAAATGCAGAAAAAGACAAAATGTTTGTGGACAATGTGGGCAAGGGCAATGGTGCCGAACTCGCCAACGAACTGATGCGCGCCATACGCGCCGACCGCGCCACTATGCAAAGCAATGACGCTTGGCGTTCATTTGTGTTTTTGGCTTTGGCGGCTTTGGTTTTGTGGTTGGGTTTGGCAGGCACTATTGCCAAAGAGTATGTAATTGCCGGTTTGGGCTTTTTGATTTTGATTGATTTGTGGGTGATTGACCGCCGATATTTGAACAATGATAATTTTAAGAAAAAAAGCGAATATGAAAACATCTTTGAAGCCAGCGATATTGACCGCAAAGTGCTGAGTGATAAAGACTTACACTATCGGGTTTTTCGCTATGGCGACCCTTTCAATGATGCCATTACTTCTTTTCATCATCGGTCAATTGGTGGCTACCACGGGGCAAAACTGCGGCGTTATCAAGATTTGATTGAAAATCAATTGGCAAAAAACAACCGCGCCGTAGTCAATATGCTCAATGTAAAATACGAATTGGGAGCTAATCAAGAAGGCCAAGAAATCGCTCAAGTCAATGAGCAAGCCTTGGGCAATGTCTGGCTGGTAGAGGAATACCAAATAGTCAAAAATGCTGATGCCGAAATCAAAGCAATGGATAAATTTGACCCCAAAAAAACGGCATTTATTGACCAAAGATTTGCCAATCAATTGAATAACTTGAAAATTCAGCCGGATAAAAATGCCAAAATCAAACTAAGCAGCTACTCGCCCGACTATTTGGTGTATGAAAGTGAGGCTTCATCGCCCCAACTGGCAGTTTTTTCGGAAATTTACTATGTCGACTCGAATAAAATCTACTGGCAGGCGTATTTGGACGGCAAGCCGGTATCGCATTTGCGTGCCAATTTTGCCTTGCGAGGAATGGTGATTCCGGCTGGCAAACACAAAATCGAGTTCAAGTTTGAAGTGCCGATTTATCATCAAGGCGAATGGATTTCGCTTATATGCTCGATTTTGCTATTTGGGGGCTTGGCGGCGGCGGTTTATGGGCAATTTAAGAAGGTAGATTGACTAAGAATTAGGAATTAATAATTTGGAATCTACGAATTGAGAATTATATAACTGACTGATTTTCAGCAAGTTATATTTAAAAAGTGAATCTTCGCTACTTTTCAGGAATTGCCTTAGGCAATTTCATTGAATTCTGAAAAGCTCTCGCTTTTCAGTGATTCTGAACATTACCAAGCAAAATGAATATTTTGCGAAGGTAGCGAGCGAAGCTCTGAAGAATCTA
>JALONJ010000169.1 GCA_025455045.1 Microscillaceae bacterium
CTTTAGATTCTTCACTTCGTTCAGAATCACTGAAAAGCGAGAGTTTTTCAGAATTCAATGGAATTCCCAAAGGCAATTCCTGAAAAGTGGTGAAGATCCATTATTCATTTTACATTATTCACTATTCATTCCTTATACTACTTACCCAATGTCGGAATGGTAATGGTTTCATTCATCCAGCAACCGACTTGCACTTTTTGCCCGCCCATACTATGGGTAAATATTTCTTCTTTGGTTGGAAAGTAAGCTCGGGCGCGGTTCATTGCTGGAGTATTGCCCGCTTGTTGGTATTTTTCGTAGGCAGCAATAAATACAGCTTTGGTGTGGCAGGGGTTGCTAGGGTCAGTGCCTTTGCAACTGGTGGCACTATTCATATACAAATCCCCCACAAAACTATACACACGACCCGCAGAACTAGGGTCGGCTTTGAGTGCTTGGTAAGCCAAATTGCGGGCTTCGGTGTAGCCAGATAGCCCTTTTTTGGCGGCTTCTTGAGCTAAAAAGAGGTAAACTTCGGCTTTTTCGGCGGGTGGAGCAGGATATTTGAGTGCTTCTTGAATGTATTGATTAAAATTTAATATATCCCCTTGTCGACGATAGTATTCGGCTACGGTTTTATATCCTTTAAAACTAGGTTGTTCTTTGACCAAAGAAGTAATCACTTGCACAAAAAATGGGTCGGTTGTGCAGTTTCCTTTGAGCATCAAGCCCGTGATTTTCTCAAGCATTACGGTATCGCGGGGATTTTCTTGATACTTAGGCGCGTAGATTTTTTTGACAAAATTGCAGTCAAAATTGCCGGTTTTTTCAAAGATTAAATTGTTTTGAGCTTTTACTTTCTCCCATTCAAGACGGAGGTGGTCATTTTTCTGGATATTAAAATCAATGATTTGATTCAATTGATTAAAAATCTCCAAAAATTTTTCATCATCTATGCCCTTGAGGTTTTGTTTTTTCATTTCTGCCGCCAAGTACATATAATACTGCCCGTTGTAATAAAAAGTATTATTGCCATTCAGCTCGACGATTCGTTTGTATAAATCGTAGAGTTCGGGCATTTTTTCGGGGCGATTTTGCCAATAAGTCATTGCCAAGCCGCCTTTGCGGTTGAGGACATTGGCTTCTTCATTGAAATATTTAATTCGCATATCATACATCAAAAGAGCCGAATCTTGATAGACCTGTTTTTGTTTGGCATCGGCTTCGGTAGCTACCAAGCCTTCATAGACTTTGGCTCCATCTTGGTAAATGGCTTTGATGATTTTGGGTTTGTAATTGATGAGCCAATACAAGTGATTTTTAGCCGATTTAAAATCTTTGGCTTTCACGTCATCACTAAACAGCGTATAACGTTCTTTGGCGCGAATGGGGTCATTGCCCCAAATGGTGTCGTTTTGGGCTATCACTGCGTTGCTGATACTCAAAACCAAGAAGCTTAAGAAAAGGATTTTTTTCATAGACAGGATTTTTTTTGAGTGAAATAAAATTAAAATACTTTTATACAACTAATTGATTATCAATGAATTAAACCAATAAACTTGCAAAAAAATGCTATTTGAAGATAAGTTAGGGATTATTTGTCAGATTACCAAAAAAAAAATGCCGTTCTTCGGCAGAACGACATTCAATTTTTGATAATTATTTTGAAATCAAATTACAAATTTGGAATTGTAACGGTTTCGCCAATCCAGCAACCTACATTGACGGCTTGTCCGCCCATACTGTGGGTAAAGATTTCTTCCCGAGTCGGGTAGTAAGCTCTGGCTCTTGCCATTCCGCCTTGGTCGCCGGCTTTGGCGTACCAGTTGTAAGCGGCAATGAATACGGCTTTGGCGTGGCAGGGGTTGCTAGGGTCAGTACCTTTGCAACCGGCGGCACTGTTCATATACAAAGTAGCAATGAAGCTATACGCTTTACCGGATACACTGCCGTCAATGCTTACAGCTTCCAGAGCAGTTTTGCGAGCGGCAGATGGATTGCCTTTTTGGGCTTGGTCTTGAGCTATAGCCAAGTATAAGTTGGCTTTATCATTATTAGTACCACCATATTTGAAAGCACGATTCATCCACTCAATAAACCCGGCATCATCGCCTTTAGTTTTCAAAATTTTGCCTACAGTTGAGCATCTTGTATAATTGGGGGCAAGTTCAGCCAATGATTTATACACTTCAAAGAAAAGTGGGTCATCGGTACATTTGCCACGCGCCATACCACTTACGATTTTGTTGGCAATGATGGTATCTTTAGGAGTTGCTCGGTATTTGGGTTCTAATTGTTTTTTGACCAAATCGCAGTCAAATTTAACACAGCCTTCTAAGCGGGCATTGATGTCTTCTTTGGTTTTTTCCCAAGCCGCTTTTTGATTGTCGTTTTTGGCAATGTTTTTATCTACTACTTCGGTGAGTTTTTCGTGAATAGCGACTACTTTTTCGTCATCAATGCCTTTTTGATTGGCGGCTTTCATCGTACAAGCCATAAACATATAGTTTTGGACATTAAGGGCAAAAGTAGCTTCTTTGTTGAGTTCGAAGATTCGGTGGTACAAATCAAACAACTCGCCGTGTTTTTCGGTACGATTGAGCCAATAAGTCAATGCGATTGCGCCTTTGCGATTGAGTACATTGGCTTCATCGTTGAAGTATTTGGTGCGCAAGTCGTACATAGTCAAAGCCGAATCTTGATACACCATTTTCAACTTGGCATCTTGTTCGGTGTTTGCCAAGCCTTCATATACTTTGGCTCCGTCTTGATAGAGAGCTTTGTTCAAATCAGGGGCTTCTTTCAACAGCCAACCGAGGGGGTCTTTGGCGGCTTTGAAATTTTTGGCTTTTACATCATCACTAAAGATTGTCCATTTTTCTTTGGCAGCCGATTCTTTGGGAGCGGCAGGCCATTTCCAGCCGGGTTGAGCTTGTACGGCAGTGCTAAAAATTGCGATACACAAGGCAACGAATAAGAATTTGAAACGCATCATTTTAACCATTTTATTTAACAAACCATTTAAAAATTTATTGAACCATTTTCAATTATTTTCACGCTATAGTTGGGCAAAGGTTGATTTTGACCGAATGATTAACGTATGATTAACGCAAAATTAACAAAGATATTTGGTAGTTTATAACTATTTGTAGTTATGATGATTGATTTAAACACATAAGTCATTGATAATCAATTAGTTATAATTAAATTATTGTATTAATTTTAAAAGCCCTTCAATAAATATAACTCATTGATTATCAGGCTATTAACAAACTAAGCAAATCCTTGCTGTTAATTGAATTTTGGCTTAATAAACCACCGGTCATTGATGGTAGCCCCTAGGTGGATTCGCAGGTAATTTTCTCGAATCAAGTTGTTTTGGGTAGTACCACGCCGTCCGGCAACCAGAGCCAGATTTATCATACTGAAAGATCCTTGTTTGGTGAGCGGAATACACATACCCAAACGTGCCGAAAACTCATTAATTATATTGTTGCGCACCAAATAAGGGGTACGGACATACTGAAATCCGGCTTGGAAGAGCGTCCTCCGCCAAAAACCACGTTGAATCGTATTAAAATTGGGGATAAACTGCCCACCTACACTTATAATCAAGCTTCTACCCAAGGTATCGGACTCTTGCACCCCGCGAAAGTTTACCCAATTTTGGTAAGATACATCGGCCATCACTGCCCATTTGTACTCCTTCTCGAGGCTCACGCCAAAAGTAACCCGGCTTGGCAAATACACTCTACCACGCTCGTTGCGGACTATGGTATCATTAAAATTGTTTTGCTCTAAATCATTGATTCTTCGTTCAATAGCCACATAGCGGCGCGCATTTAAGTTGTTGCCTAGGGCATATACCACACCAACATTGAAGCGTTTTTCATTTTTTAATTTATATGAATAAACCAACGAAGGTTCAAACGTAAAATCGGAATAACTGGTCCGGCGGCGTTGCGCGACTTCATAATCCAAGCCGGCTTGGTTGGTACCGGTTCTCAGTTTGCTGATGGATTCATCAACGACTGCACCAAACAAGTAATTGACTTTAAGTCCCAAAGCAAATCGATGCTTGAGTGTATCGGCGCGCAAATTGCTCGTAAACTCGTAGCCGGTGGCAGCATACAAAGACGTAATTCCGCCACTACCGCGATAGGTTACATCTGCCAAAAAATCGGAATTGAAGACCGGCTGAACAAATGTATTTTGGTAATTGACTGAGGTATAAGGGGCTACGCCAAAAACCCCACCCATTCGGCTTGATACCGGTACGGCGATTGCCAAGTAGCGGAGGTTGCCCGAAAAATCGCGTTGGGTATTATCCCCTTCTTTGAGTTCTTTGAGCTTGGCTACCGTACCGGCTTCGAAAATAGTATTTCTGGTTTTGGAAAGACGCGACAACAAAGCCGAGTTTGTATGATTAATCAGAAAGGGAAACATATAACTTGCCCCAGTTCCGCCTATGCCTTCTTGGTGGCTCATTGTCGGAGTATTGAGGTCGCCCAAGCCGATTTTCGAATAGGGAGAGTTGCCTAGCTCCTGAGCTAAAGCATTGATTGTGAGAAAGATACAAACAAAAAATAAACTAATTCGCTGATACATTATATTGCAAAATTCGGTTTAGCCCTACTAGGGTCAAATTTGGAACTGCAAATATGGTAGGTTTTAATTTAGTTTCAAAAAAAATTGCATCACCTCCGCAGGCAATTGTTACTAAGTTGGGATATTTTTGTTGATAATTTCGGATATACCCTTCAATTTCGAAGGTTATACCCAAAACCACTCCACTCAGCATTGCTTGGCGGGTACTATTGCCGGTAAGAGTTTCGTAATCGGTTTCGGTCAGTTCAATCATCGGTAATTTTGCGGTAAAATGTTGCATTGCTTTGAAGCGCATTTGCAAACCCGGGGCAATATTTCCACCCAAAAAATTATTTTCGGCATCAATAAAATCATAGGTGATACAAGTACCTAAGTCTATCACCAAACAAGGTTGGTCGGGGTACAAAGTTTTTGCGCCCACTACCCCCGCAATTCTATCCACCCCCAAAGTGTGTGGTGTAGCGTACAGGTTTTGAAAAGGGGCATAAGTATCTGATTTTAAGACGATTAACTGGGTGAGATTGCCGACTTTTTTTATAAATTCTTCAATATTTTTGCGCACTGAGCTGAGAATGGTATGTGGCGGGCGGCGGGTCTCAATGAGTTGCAAAAGTTCAACCTCGTCAAGATTGTATTGAAACTCTTGCAAATCATTGTTTTCAAACCAAGCTATTTTGGCGGCGGTGTTGCCCAAATCAATTACTAAATTCAACATAAAATAATAATTTTTATAGCCAAAATTAAGAGGTTTTTGGCAAATTGGGTTGATTTTTCTAAGAGGCTGTTTTAAAATATCTTTGATAACAATTTCAAAATTGAGCGTTTTGAACTTCAGCAAAGTTTTAGGGTTTTGCCAAAGTTGAGAAAAGTCAGTCTATATACAAGTAATTGATAAACAAGCCTTTAACCTTAAACCGTGTGCCTTAGAATAAGGCTTTGAAAGTATCTTTTTTTGAAATATCAAAATTTAAAAAAGTAAACCGGAATAATTTTAAAACAATCTCTTTGGCACTTTCGATTGTTGAACCACATAGACACATATAAAACATAGAAAAATACAATTTTAATCAAAAAACACTTATGGCAAAACCTAAAAAATAGCTCAAATATCCTTATCCTTTCTTAAACTGCCAAAGTAAAACTAATTCCTAACTATGCGCTTCATCATCAAACAAAGTTTTTAAGAGAATATGATGGGCGATTTTGACTTTTTGTCGAAAATTGAATAAAAAAACAGTGTATGCCGCCCCAAAAAACAAGCCCGCCAGCCCCAAAGTGAGCCAATCTTGCTTGATCCATACCAAAAACAAAGCTACGCATAAAAACACCAACATTCCCAACCCCCAAATAAACCAAGTGCCGTTCATCAAGCCATAATGCAAAAAAACAATGCTACCCCGCGAGCTTGTCTCGATTTTGCCACTAATGATTGGGGTAAAATGCTCGGGATAATTGGAATGTAAAAATATCTTGAAGTGATGAGCAGTTAGTTTACCCTCGAATAAATAAGGCTCATTGGACCGGCGGCGCAAAACCGTCAGTTCGGTACTTAGGGTATAAGTGCGCGGAATGTGAGGCGGGCGAGTTGCCGCTTGCAAACGGGTGTGTATTTCGATTGCCGAAAAACTGCTCACCAAAGTAATATTGTGCCAAGGCAATAAATTGTAGTCTGCCCACATTTGTATTAGGAATTAGGAATTAATAATTAGGAATTGTTTAATTACCTGACCGTGTCCGCCTTTGGAGGATTTTCAATTGATTATGTTTTTAAAAAGTTTACTGTATTTTGTAATTATTCCTTATTACAATAGTTCGGACAGTTTCTGGTTTCTAAGCCCCCTGCTCCGCCAGAGGCGGAGGTTCTTTTCCAATTTTTTTGTTAAGTACTTGATAATCAGTTAGTTACAAGGAATATTTAAAATAGCATAACTAGCTGATAATCAATTACTTATAAAAAATATCCAAAGTATTGAATGAATAAATCACCTTTTCAAAAAAAAACACCCGATTGGGTAAAGTTTACAAGCATAATGTAACCTTATTATGCAAACTTAAAAATAAACGCCAAAGTTTTAGGGATTATTTTTTTAATCACAATCTATTGATAATCAGCAGTTTATGTAATTTAAAAATATTATTTAGCAATTTTTAATCATTTTTTTTCCAAGTAGGTGCAACCTCTGCTTGGATTTTGGTTTCTTATTATCAGAAAGGCAAATGAATTAATAAAATGATAATTTGAAATTACAAAATATGGATTATCAACTAATTAAAAATAAAGCCGGAAAAATCGCCCGCCAATCGCCGAATGAACGGAGGGCTTACATTAAAACCATATAACCATTAAAAACAATTACCAATGCCCAAACTTAATTCCGAAGCCGAATTAGTGAAAGGCTGTCAAGAAGGCAACCGATTGATGCAAAGGCGCGTGTACGAGGCGTACTCGGCGCGAATGCTGGCGGTGTGTCGCAGATATGTAAAAAATGAATTCGATGCCGAAGAAGTATTGGTAAACGGATTTTTGAAAGTATTTGACCGCATCGGGCAATTCAAAAGCGAAGGGAGTTTCGAGGGTTGGATTCGCCGAATAATGGTCAATGAATCATTGAATCATTTGCGCAAGCAACGCATTATGTATGCCGAAGTGGAGATTGAAAACGTGTCGGATAACTTGGATTATTCGGTTTTTGAGAGCGAATTAGATGCCGAAGAACTTTTGCAAATGATTGACCAGATGCCGGCGGGCTATCGCACGGTGTTTAACTTATACGCCATTGAAGGTTATTCGCACAAAGAAATAGCCGAGAGTTTGGGTATCACCGAAAGCACGTCCAAGTCGCAACTTTCGCGCGCGCGCTTGCATTTACAAAAATTATTAACCGATTACGATAAAAAATTGAATATAAACCATGGCTAAACAATCATTGGACAAACTGTTTCAAGAGAAGTTGAAAAACCACGAAATCAAGCCTAGTTCCCAAGCTTGGGAAAAACTTGAGTTTTTGTTGGACGGAGAAGACGAAGCCGCCCCGATTCCGATTGCTCGAAGCCGCAAAAAAGGAGTTTTATGGCTGTCGGTAGCGGCAGCTCTGAGTTTGCTGGTGCTAAGTTTGGCAATTTGGCAAATGACTCGCCCCAGTGGCACATTGCCCGATATGGCTAAAAATGGCGGGAAAGTAAACCCAAAAATCAACTCACCAAGCAAGCCGGAAAATAAACAGCCGGAATATGCCAAAAATCAAAATAAAACTGAGCAAAACCTGCCCGAAACATTGGAAAACTCAGCCCAAAATGCACCCAACAAAACACCTCAAAATGGTAAAACTGAAAAACAAATGACTGATAAATTGCCACAAGTAATTGAAAATCAGGAGGTTAAGAACCAAGTCGTTAAAAATAAAAATATGGACAAGCTAAACGATAAAAAAAATCGCCAGCTTTTGCCAAATACCCGCGACAATGAGGTGCCCAAGAATGATGTAATTGAAAATAAAATTATTAAAAAACAAAACTCGGAAGAAAATATCGCCAAAAACGATAAATCACCCAATAGCGAGCCTACAACTTTCAAAGTAGTGGTTACTGCCAAGTTTAATAGCAACAAGGCTTCCAATACCAGCGAAACTGCCTTAGCCGATAATAGCGCAAAGAAAAAAGGAGTGCGTGGGGTGATTCAAAGCATCAGAGAAGTTAAAAACGGCGACAAAGAACTCAAACTCTTTGGTATGGAACGCGACAAACTGATGGCTTCCATTGGGAGAGGGGAATAAGTGCTGAGTGCATAATATTGAATGTATAACTAATTCATAATCAGATATTTAACAAAAAACAAAAGCCGATAAACGAAAAAAAATAATTAAATAAAAAAATATAACCATTGAAATAAGTATGAAAAAGTTGATGATAATATTTGGTTTGTTGATGGCTGGAATCATTCAAACCGCCTACACCCAAGATACCATTACCGTTGAGTTGAGTTCGAAAGCCAAGATTGTAATTTATACCAAAGACCGCGAAGGCTTAGAATTGGTGCGCAAATTGGATTTGAATCAAATTATTCGCCAAACTACTGCCCATTTAGATACGCAAAATGTAGCCAAAAACACCGACAATAAGGTGTATGAGTATGATTTCAATACCAATAATCAATCGCTAAACCTCCGCCGCGAAACTCGCATCGATGAGCCGGATACAATGGTCGTGTACAATCGCAACAACAACGACAACTATCGCTATCGCACCCGCCGCCGCACGCGCTTGTTTTGGGCAGTAGATATAGGCTTAAACAATTATCTTGAGAATGGCAAATCGCCCCAAGACAATGCCGGATATGCACTGGGTAGCCCCATTCAATCTCGATATTTGAGTGTTGGCACATATCAAAGATCAAGAATTGGTGGTAGCAAAAGCCCTTTTTATTTCCAAACCGGAGTTGAGTTGAATTGGTATAATTTTGTGTTTCAAAACAATAATTATATTGTCAGAGGCGACAATGGCGTAGAATTTAGAGATTATCAAGCCGACAATGGCAAAGGACTCAGCAAGAGTAAATTGACTGTAACTTACCTCACCATTCCGGTAAATATTTCGGTTCGTTTGCGCGACAAATACGGCAGGTTGGGATTCATATTTGGGGGCGGAGCTTACTTGAGTTATAGAATAGATGCTTATGCCAAGCAAAAATTTGAACGCGACCCCGAACGCCAACGCGGTAATTTTTACCTCAACAATTGGCGATACGGGTGGGAAGCCCAAGCCGGTTATCGCAACATCTTGATGTTTTTCCGCTACGATTTGAACACTTTGTTTCAAGAAGGACAAATGCCCGAACTCCAACCCTTTACCTTGGGAATCAGAATCTAAAAAATCCGTTAATTTATATTATCCGTTGGAATGCCCTCCGAATTTTTCGGGGGGTATTTTTTTGTAAGGTCTGGGCAAAGCAATAGCTTTTTAAGTTTCTAGTCTCTTGTTTGATTATAAATGATTGAAAATCAGGTGATTAATTAATCCTGTTTTGATAACATATTGATTTTCAGGCAATTACAAAATTATTTATTTTACATTATGCACTATTCATTCCTCACCAGCGATAGCCGAGCCTAAAATCCAGAAAATCGGCTACGTGGCGATGGGCTTTCAAACTCACTCCGAGCAAATAATTTTTGCGAATCCGATACGCCAAACCATAGCGTTGGTAAAGCGCATCGCCACTAGGGTAAGCCCGCCAGACATACAACCCTAGTTGTTGAGTAAAACTAAGTTTTCCCAACATCAATTCGTGACCTGCCAAAATACCCACCTGATTGGGGTGTCGCCTTGCCAAGTTTTCGGCACGCCACATAGCTTGTCTTTGGCGGTTGATTTCCCAATCCAAACCCAAACTCAAGGCACTCATTCGACTCACAATTTGCGAGGCTTGGATATTGAGACCAAAAATCGCAAACTTTTGGGGTTGCTCCTTGTCTAGCGGTTTGGCTGTACCAAAGGCAAATACCTGATAATGAGTACGTTGCGGGTGAATTTCTCGCCAGTTTTTGGCAGTTCTATTTTCAAATGGCTGTGGGTTGAAAGTATATTCGCTCCCCAGACTTATGGTGGGAAAATTGATGCCTTTGTTGGGGTTTTGCATACCACCATTGGAAATATGATTGTAAAAACCCATCAATCGAACCGTCCATTGGGGATTTATCCGATAATTGAGTCCGGCACCCACCGTGAGAATAAAGCTGATAGGCGAGCTAAAAAATAAATTTTCGGGATTGGTGTCCGCATTATATACTTGATTGAGATAGCTAACGCCTCCACCCAAGCGAAACGAGGCATTGAGGCGTTTTTGCACCGCCAAATAGGGTTCGAAATAGGTGCTAAGCGAGTAGGCATTGCCCAACACGCGCGGATTGGCAAAATTGATATACGAAGCCGTAAGCCCAATGCGGGGGTAACAACCAAAAATTTGCCAGCTTTTTTCACTATTCAAATGCCAACTCAAATCCAACTCCAAACCCCAAGGATGCGACTGCGCGTTGGGCTTAAGCTCAGGTGAGTGCGAAATTATGAAACCATAATGCCCGCGTAAGCCCAAACTAATCAATGACTTGCCGGGAATCGAATCTTGCCCAATCGCCCAAAGTGAAACCCCAATCAATAGATAAAAGGTAAGAGTTATTTTTTTCATCATAATAGTAAACCTAGCAATTTTAATAACTCAAAAAAACATTGTTGGTTTATGGTTTTGGCAATTTTGAAAAATTTAGAAGATTAGCTTTCATACCCAACAAATGGGTATTTTAGTGGTTTTTTTCAGGAAAACTATCTTACTGTGGCTAATTTGTCGACAAAAGTGTGTAGGAGATTTGATCATAAGCAACTGAAAATCAGGGGTTTATCGTATGAATTATTTGTTAAAAATTGTATTCTCTCAGAGCTGATTTTTTCTTGATTTCAAAAATGCTTAAAATTGCGCTTTAATTACAAAAACCGGGAAATGGTGGAATAGTAAAATGATTTTCAAAAAATAAAATTAATGAATTGAATCATTACAATAGTTCGGAAAGTTTCTGGCTCCGAGTTTCTAGTTGAGAGCTAAGTAATTGAAAATCAAGCAATTAACTGAAATCTTGTAAATTTTATAAATGCTTGATAGTCAGTAAGTTATGAAATATCGGAGAAGTATTGGTCATTAGAAACAAAAAAGAAATAATTATTAATTGAAGGTTCTTCACCACTTTTCAGGAATGAGAATTTTTTTTCTGAAATTTATCAATTTCAGTGATTCTGAGCGAAGCGAAGAATCTGAAACTCTTGATAAT
>JALONJ010000626.1 GCA_025455045.1 Microscillaceae bacterium
TTCAGAGCTTCGCTCGCTACCTTCGCAAAATATTCATTTTGCTTGGTAATGTTCAGAATCACTGAAAAGCGAGAGCTTTTCAGAATTCAATGGAATTTCTAAAGGCAATTCCTGAAAAGTGGTGAAGATCCAAGTATTAAGATTGATTAATCAAATGTAAAAAAATAATTCAGCTTTGAAAACAGACCTCTAAGGAATTAGGAGTTAATAATTACAAATTATACAATTTACTGATTATCAACAAGTTATATTTATTAATTGTTCAATTTATTTTAAAATTATTTCAAATTTTGTTTGAAATTTTTGGCAAATATTTCATTATCATTCAATAAATTAATTTTTTATTTTGTATAATCAAAAATTACCGCTATTTTATTCTGTATTACGAAACTGAGCTAGGCTTAGTTTGCTTAAAGATTATATATCAAAAAATACTGCCAATCAGGATAAATTTCCTCGATAAATTGCTTTTTGTGCCAAATTTTGGCAATTTAAGCTATATCACAATTGTCAAGAATGATGAATGAATAAGGGTAAACGATAAAAATGTTCGGTTTTGGACATTTATGGGGCGTTTGCGCGCTCGCTGGAATCCGCCAAAAGCTGAGTGAATACTTTACATAAGTGCGAATTTGTAGAATCGGAAATCGCAACCGTTTTCAGTGCAATATGATAAATGACTGATTATCAATAAATTAGACTTATAATTTTAAAATGATTATTTTTTGCTAATTTTGTGCAAGCCACAACTTTTTTGGAAAGCAAATTGCGAGGAGTTGAGTGAAGATTTAATTTTTTTATAAAGATACTTGGTCAAATCAAAACAATATTAAAATGAGTACCCAGCGAATAGTAATTCTTGGCGCAGGTGAAAGCGGAGTGGGCGCGGCACTTTTGGCAAAAGCCAAAGGTTTTGAAGTGTTTGTATCCGACAAATCGGGGATTGCCGAAAAATATGAGCAGATTTTGGTAGAAAACCAAATAGAGTACGAAGAAGGCAAACATACCGAAGAATTTATCCTCAATGCTCACGAAATTATCAAAAGTCCGGGTATTTCGGGCAATGTGCCGATATTGGTGGAGGCAAAAAATCGGCAAATTCCGATTGTTTCCGAAATTGAATTTGCCGCGCGCTATACTTCTGCCAAAATAGTTGCGATTACGGGTAGCAATGGCAAAACCACTACTACCTTGCTCACCTACCACTTGCTCAAAGCCGCCGGACTCAATGTGGGCTTGGGTGGCAATGTCGGCGAGAGCTTTGCCAAGCAAGTGATTGAAGATAAATATGAGTATTGGGTACTCGAGGTGAGCAGTTTTCAATTAGACGATTGTTATGCTTTTAATCCCGATATTGCAATTATTTTGAATATCACGCCTGACCACTTAGATCGCTACGACAATAATTTTCAAAACTATGTCAATGCCAAATTTCGCATTGTGCAAAACTTTGACAAATCGCCCAAAGACCACACTTTTATTTATTTGAAAGACAATCCGGCGATTGCCCGCGAGCTAAAGCGCAAAAATGTAGCCGGTATTCATTTGCCGATTTCATTGAGCGAAAACCTAGACAACGGCGCATTTTTTAAGACCAATCTATTGGAATTTTATCTCAAAAAAGAAAAAAAAGAAGCCAAAATATCGCCCGACGAAGTTACGCTTAAAGGCAAGCACAATATGATTAATGTAATGGCGGCGGTATTGGTGTGCCTCAAACTGGGGATTGACGAGGCTATCCTCAAAACATATTTTCAGTCTTTCCCCGGCGTAGAACATCGCCTCGAGGAAGTAGAAACCATTGGCGGAGTACGGTATATCAACGACTCCAAAGCCACCAATGTGGACTCGGTGTATTATGCTTTGGATAGTTTTGACAATAAAATCATTTGGATTGCCGGTGGGGTTGATAAAGGAAATGACTATACCAAAATCCGTGATTTGGTGCATCAAAAAGTCAAATACTTGATTTGCTTGGGCAAAGACAATAAAAAACTTCTGGATTTTTTCCGCGATTCGGTGCGAATTCTTTACCAGACCGAAGATATCAAAGATGCCGTAGAACAAGCCCAAGAACTGGCAAAACCCGGCGACATTATTTTGCTCTCTCCGGCTTGCGCAAGTTTTGATTTGTTTGAAAACTACGAAGACCGTGGGCGGCAATTCAAAAAAGCCGTAGCAAAATTGCATAAGTTGAGTACGCTGAAAGAGAAGTAAAAGCCAAGTTTTTGTTTGATAGATTGGTTTAAAATAGAGATGAATCTAATATTTGATATGAATATTTGAAATTGATTGAATCATATAATTAATTGATTATCAAGTAGTTATATGATTTAATGAATCTTCATCACTTTTCAGGAATGATGTTGGACTGTGTGCCACAGTCCAAGGATAAACGGCGGAAAGATGTGAAAAACTATTTTTAACTACTTTTCATTTTTTCGCGGAGTTTTTCTCCCACGCGCATTATCTTTTGAAAAAATTGATTGCGTTGCCTTTCGGAAACGCCGCTAATCAAAACCGATTTTTTGATTAAAGTTTGAATATACACCTCCGTTTCTTGGCAAAACTGGGCATTTTGGGTGGTCATAGTATTAAAAGTTTGGTGGCGCACATACGCCAACTTGGTATTGCCGGCGTGCATCAATACACAATTGTTGCCGACTTGAATTTCGCTAAAATACAAATCAAACGAAGCGCGCGGCTGGCTCGAATTAATTTTTTTGCCAATTTCGGCTTGTTTTTGAATATGTTTTAAAATCTCTAAATACTGCTCGATCACTAAAACTGCCTCCTTTTGTTCGGCAAATAAGCCCGATTCCCAATGAAATTCAATTTGTTTGAAAGTGCTGTTGGGCGATTCGTCCGTCCAAATTTCAATCGAAGGAATTTCGCAATACAAAGCGTGAATTTGTTTTGCCCACTCCAAGAGTTCGGGTTTGATGAGGTCGAAAGTAAATTTTTTGCCCGAAACTTCGGTATCTTTCAACAACAATTGCATCCAATAAAACATTTTGAAAGCCGTGTGTTCGGGATATAAAAAATGGTAAGAAATGGGAATATCATCCGCCACA
>JALONJ010000627.1 GCA_025455045.1 Microscillaceae bacterium
TTCTGAACATTACCAAGCAAAATGAATATTTTGCGAAGGTAGCGAGCGAAGCTCTGAAGAATCTAAGGCGTTGATTATCAAGAGTTTCAGATTCTTCGCGAAGCGAAGAATCACTGAAATTGATAAATTTCAGAAAAAAGATTCTCATTCCTGAAAAGTGGTGAAGAACCTGATTTTATTTATAACTACCTGATTATCAATACATTACAAAAAAATCCAAATCTCCAAATCAACCAATTTTCATTAGATTATTTATTTCCCCCTTCGGGGGCAAGGGGGCTTATCACCAACTCAATATCATCCCAAGCCCGAAGCGTTACCAAAGGATCGAGGCGAAGTTTGTAATCGGGTGATTTGCTAAAACTGAATTTTTGGCGCAAAATAGCAATGATAATCAACATTTCATACATCGCAAACTGCTCACCAATGCACAGGCGCGGGCCACCCCCAAACGGGAAATAAGTATAGCGCGGGAGGTTTTGCACTTTTTCGGTATTCCAACGGTCGGGGTCAAAACGTAGTGGCTCGTCCCACCAAGTTGCATCGCGTTGAATGGCGTAGGGGCTGATAATTACATTCGTACCTTTGGGAATATGAAACCCACCAATTTCATCATCCGCGAGCGCGTAACGCTCTACCGCATACACCGGCGGGTAAATTCGCATTGTTTCATCAATGATATTTTTCAAAAAATTGAGTTTTTTCAAATCTTCAAAAGCCGGTAATTTCCCATTCAAAACCTCTTGCAAATGCCCTTGCAGGCGGGCATCAATTTCGGGATTTTCTGCCAAAAGTAACCACACATAAGCCATTGCCACAGCAGTAGTTTCGTGTCCGGCAAGAAAAATCGTCATTACTTCATCGCGCAATTGTTGGTCCGACATTCGCTCGCCCGTATCTTCGTCTTGCACTTCCATCAGCATATCCAGCAAATCGCCTTCGTGGGTGTTGGATTTGCGGCGTTTTTCAATCATTCGATAAATCACTTGTTCCAATTGGCGAATGGCTTGTTTTTCTTTCCAATTTTCGGGGCTTGGCACCCAAAGCGGCAATTTGAAAGGGTGGCGGATGCGTTCAATGATTTTGTCGAGCAAAAACTCCATACTTTCATTGATTCCGGCAATTTCGGCTTTTACATCGGATTTGAACAAAGCGGTAGAAACTACCATCAGGGCGACTTTGTTCATTTCGCGGGTGATATTCACCTTATCGCCTGATTGGTAGGCGCTTAGCCATTCGTTTGCCAATTCTTCGCCACACGCTACCATCGTTTGCACCATTTCGGCGAGGCGTTGTTTGTGAAAAGCCGGTTGCGCCAGTCGGCGTTGTCTGCGCCAAAAATCATCTTCACTCGTAAGCAAGCCATTGCCCAGTACGGGCTTCAAAAACCGAAAAATCTTGCCTTTGTGGTAGTTTTTGTTGTTGTCTTGCATAATGTGTTTGGCAAACTCGGGCTTGGTGACCATTGCCAACTTGACCAGAGGCGAGCTTATCCAGCAAACTCCTTCATTTCTTTTCTCGATGCTGGCTTTTTCCAAAAATTGCAAGGGGTTTTTGACCAAATAATGAACATTTCCCCAAAGCCAATGTTTTTGAGAGTAGGTAGGTGGGAGATATTTTTGCATCGTCATAAATTATCATTCAAAGTATTTTGGTAAAATTAACTAGAAATTGACAAATTAATGAATTTTCCGATTCAAATTATCATATTGGGTTTATCAGTACTTATTTTTGCGAGTATTGTCCTCAGCAAGTTTACGGCGCGTTTGGGCGTACCGACTTTATTGGCTTTTTTGGGTTTGGGTTTGATGTTTGGCAATGGCGGTCCTTACGATTTTCACTACGATTATCCTGAGTTTACTTTACAATTTGGGCAAATTGCGTTGGCGATTATCTTGTTTACTGGTGGTTTAAATACTGATTATCAACAAGTTAGACCGGTTATTGCCCAAAGCCTCAGTTTATCTACTTTGGGCGTGTTGCTCACTACGCTTATTTGTGGCGTTTTGATTCATACATTTACCGAGTTTAGTTTTGCCCAAGCCTTGCTTTTGGGAGCTATTATTTCTTCTACCGATGCGGCGGCGGTTTTTTCAATTGTCGAAGCCAAACAATTGAAACTTTCGGGCAAAACAATGCCTACCTTAGAAGTAGAATCGGGTACCAACGACCCAATGGCTTATTTTTTGGTAATTAGCCTTACCCAATTGATTTTGACCAAAGAATTTATTTGGCATCAGTTTGTAGGAAGTTTGTTGTATAATTTGTTGCTTGGTGTAGGCATAGGTTGGGTGATGGGCTGGGCGATTATTGGGAGTATGAAATACGTAAAACTCAAAACGGGTTTGAACCCGGTAATGATATTGGCGTTGGTCTTATTTACTTTTGCTCTTGCCGAATTGCTCAAAGCCAACAGCCTTTTGGCGGTTTATGTGGCAGGTATTGTGTTTACCAAGCACCCTTTGCGTTGTACCTATTCCGCCAATTTTTTTGAAGGGGTAGGCTGGTTGATGGAAATTTTATTGTTTTTGGCATTGGGCTTACAAGTGTTTGTTTATGAATTGCCGCCGGTGATTGGTACAGGTCTAATTGTTTCGGCAATTTTGATTTTGGTAGCCCGCCCGCTTAGTGTGTGGGTTGCGCTAAGTGTTTTTAAAATCAAATGGAACGAAAAAGCCTACATTGCTTGGGTGGGTTTGCGGGGGGCTACACCTATCGTATTTGCCCTCTATCCGGTGTTGTACCAAGTACCCGAAGCCAGACTGATGTTTAATCTTACTTTTTTTGTGGTTTTGACCTCAATTTTGATACAAGGTTCATCAATTTCTTTGATGGCTAAATGGCTGAAAATCAGTTGATTATAAATTTTTTAAACTGCAAAACCCAAATAAATGATTGTACTAATTCATTAAAAATTTATGCGCAAATACGTGAAGGTTGTACTTCTTCTATCTTTGATAGCCTTGATTTGATGCAGCAATTCCCACTGTAGAAATTTTAAACGAATGTTTGATTTTTTAGAATATTTAAAAATAGCTTTTCTGTAACTAATTGATAATGAGGTGATTATAAA
>JALONJ010000170.1 GCA_025455045.1 Microscillaceae bacterium
AAGTTCCACGCAGGATGACGGCTTGGGGAGATTTTGGATTGTCTTTTTAAAACTTTAATTTTTTGTACTTTTTCAATATGTTTCAAAATATTCACGTTAGTTTAGAACCTGCCTAAACTCATTTACGCGCGCAGGCTAACAGCCTGCGTTACATTTTTCCTGAAAAAGACTGAAATTTCAATCAAGGCTTAACCTATACTGTAAACCCACCATCGACCTGAATGATTGAGCCGGTAAAATAAGCTCCGGCTTCGGAAGCCAGTAAAAGAGCAATTCCGGCGATGTCTTGCGGTTTGCCTATTTCTTGGATAATTTGTTGATTGAGAACCGCTTGTAGTTTTTGCTCATCAGCCCAAACAGCTTCGGTAAGTTTGGTTTTGATATAACCCGGGCATATTGCATTGACTCGAATTTTGTCCTTACCCCATTCATTTGCCATTACTTTGGTAAGCATAATCATACCGGCTTTGCTAATGCTATATGCCCCCAAACCCGCACTCGGCGTGATGCCCTCAATGCTGGCGATGTTGATGATGCTACCCCCGCCACGACTTTGCAGCAGAGGATACACTAATTGACTCAAATAAAAAGCCCCTTTGAGGTTTACGTCCATAATTTTGTCGTACAAAGGCAGGCTTACCTCAGCAATAGGAGTCATTTGGGGGTTGGTTCCGGCGTTATTTACCAAAATATCCAAGCCACCAAATTGGTTTTTGATTTGGGCAACTAGGTTTTCCAAATCAGCCATATTGCCGGTGTTGGCGGCAATTCCGATAGCCTTGATTCCGGCTTGGGCAAAGGTTTGGCTGAGTTCGTCGAGGGCAGCTTGCTTGCGGCTAGATAAAATAAGCGTAGCTCCGGCTTTGCCCAAAGCCCAAGCAATGGCTTCGCCGATGCCTTTGCTGGCTCCGGTAACGAGGGCGATTTTGTCGTTTAATTCAAACATTCAATGAGTAATGAGTTAATCCGCCGGAGGCGGACAAATTCCGCCAGAGGTGGATAAGTTGTAATACCTTGATTATCAGCCAGAAGCAGACACGGTCAATTAATTATAGTTTTAAATATCTTGCTTACAACAGTTCGTTGGTTTATAGTTCCGAGTTCAGAACTAGCCACTTGAAAATCAAGTAGTTATAGAAAAATTTAAAACCAAATATACATAACTTAGCCAAAGCAAAAATAGTTTTGGGAGGGTGCATTTCAAATTTACCATCTTATATCCTCTCCTTCGGAGAGGGCTAGGGTGAGGCAATAGAAACGCGTAAATTTGAAATGCACCCTTTTGGGATTTATTCCGATGGCTTTTGCAGATTTGGAAGAATAATCTTCAAAAATAAACAAGTTACAATATTATAAATACTTGATTAGCAAGCCATTATGTTTTTCCAGATTTCATAGGCTAGGGCTTGCTTGCTTTGCAGGGGGAACTCCAGCATCTCGCCTTCACGGTTGATGAGTGTGATTTGGTTGGTGTCGTGTCCAAACCCTGCACCGGGTTTATTGAGCGAGTTGAGGACAATCCAGTCAAAGTTTTTGCGGTGGAGTTTGCCGAGGGCGTTCTCGAGTTCGTTTTCGGTTTCGAGTGCAAAACCCACAAAAATCTGGTTTTGGGTCTTGATTTGTCCGAGGGTGTGGGCGATGTCAATGGTTTTGGTGAGTTCAATCACCATCGTATTTTCGCCTTCTTTTTTCTTGATTTTTTGGTTGGCTATGCTTTTGGGGGTAAAATCGGCAACTGCCGCCGCCAAAATAATAATCTGAGCTTGGGCAAAGTATTTTTGCGCGGCTTCGTACATCGTTTGTGCCGAGCTTACCGAGAGGCGGTGGATATTGGGGTGCTGGACCGACAAATGCGTAGGACCGCTTACCAAATACACTTCGGCTCCGGCTTCGGCGGCAGCTTCGGCGAGGGCGTAGCCCATTTTGCCCGAAGAATGATTGCTGATAAACCGCACTGGGTCAATGGCTTCTTGAGTGGGTCCGGCGGTGATGAGTACTTTTTTGCCAGTCAAATCGAAAGTAGCTCGAGGAGGACTGGTTAGAAAATCTGCCAAAAGCTGTAATATATGCTCGGGTTCAGCCATTCGTCCCTCGCCTACCAAGCCGCTTGCCAGCTCGCCGTATTCGGAGGGTATGATTTGCTGACCAAAACTTTGGATTTTTTGTAAATTGGCTTGGGTTGCCGGATGTTTGTACATATCCAAATCCATTGCCGGTGCAAACAACACCGGGCAACGTGCCGACAAATACACCGCCGTGAGCAAATTGTCGCACAAGCCATTGGCGCACTTGGCAAGGGTATTCGCCGAAGCCGGGGCTATCACTAGGGCATCAGCCCACAAGCCTAGCTCTACGTGGTTGTGCCAAACGCCGGTTTTGTCTTGCACAAAGTCAATCAAGACCGGGTTTTTGGACAGCGTTGCTAGGGTCAAAGGGCTTATAAATTCCGAAGCTGAGGCAGTCATTACAACTTTTACCTCAGCTTCGGCTTTGACTAACAAACGAACCAAAAGGGCTGATTTGTAAGCGGCAATACTTCCGGTAACGCCGATTATGATTTTTTTTCCTTTTAGCATTGTCAGTATAATTAATTGATTATCAATTAGTTACAAAATATTTAGGAATGAATTTAGCAACCGCAAGTCTTAAACTTTTTAAAATGGCGATTTCAAGCGGCAAAATTATTCTTTGTCTTTGTAACGATACTTCAATTTGCCTTCCATATACTCGTCGGTGGCAATAGACGTAGGCTTGGGCATACGCTCATAATATTTTGAAATCTCGATTTGCTCGCGGTTTTCGTGAACTTCTTCCAAATTATCTACTGTAGAAGCAAAATCAGCCAATTTAGAATTCAATTCTTCTTTCATCATTACGGCAATTTGGTTGGCTCTTTTGGAGATGACCGAAACGGCTTCGTACAAGTTGCCGGTTTGCTCGACCAATTTGCCCATATCGCGGGTAATGAGCGAAGAGGAAGCAGTACCAAATTTGCCTTTTAAATTAATACTTTTGTTCATTGAATTATATAATTATTATGAATTTCTAATTTTCTATTTAAGACTGGTATCAAGATAAATAAATTTATAAACCATTGATAATCAAGTAGTTATGTTTAATTTATCAATCAAAAAATTGCTTTGTTTTTTTCAATCTATAAGTAATAGTTTTAAAATAAAATAAACAATTAATTATAACTTGGTGATAATCTGCCAGAGGCGGACACAATCAACAATTTGTATAATTCCTAATTCGTAATTATTAATTCCTAAGGAACAAGAAAAAAATAATGTAAATAATATTTTTTGGTAACATATTGATTTTCAGTTAATTACAAAATTATTCATTTTACATTATTCACTATTCATTCCTAAGCTACTTATTTTATTTGATGTTTTTTTTTTATTCAAATTTTCCATCGATTTTTCATAGAGGTTTTTGGCATTGCGCAAATACCGACTGTTGGGGTAGGCTTCGCTAAAGTATTCATAAAAAGTAATCAATTCGCGGAAGCGTTCTTGTTTCTTGGAGTCAATACTTTGTTGGGTATATTTGTATTGGGCATCTATTTTCAAAAATGCTACTTCTTCATTGAAATCCGAATCAGGATAGGCTTTCTGAAAATTGCCAAAAGCCATTACTGCGGCTTTATAACTGTTGATACGGTAATAAAGTTTGGCATTTTCAAAGGCTTTGCGCTCCAATTTGCGGCGCAATTCGCGCATCAGTTTGCCACATTCTTCAAAATAACTGCTGTTGGGAAAAGCATTCAAAAAACTTTGGGTCGTATTGATGGCACTGATGGTATTCGATTGGTCAAGGTTGTAAGGTGGTGAAGCCTCGTACAAAGACCTAACTTGCATATAGCGCGCCTCTTCGACATACTTGCTATTGCGAAAAGTCTCATAAAACTTTTGAAAATAATAAGCCGCCAAATCCAATTGTCGTTGGTGATAATGGCAGTAGCCGTAATAAAACTGCGCCCTTTCAGACTCTTTGGTACCGGTAATCAAAGGAATAATTTCCTCAAACAACAATCCGGCTTTGTAGTATTCCTTTTTTTCATAATAATTAATCGCCGCATCATACTTTTCTTTCAAATCGGTACTTTTGCGAATCCGATTAAATTTGCAGGAGTAAATGGTTGTTGCCAACACCAACAGCCATACGTATAGAGTAAGTTTTGCCATAACGCGCAAAGTTAGTTTATCCCTTTCATTTAGCCAAATTTGCTACACAATAATTTATATAACCGCTTGATTGTCAAAAGTTTAGGAATTACAATTTATTAATTTTCTGAGCTATGATCAACAAGTCCAAAAGAACATTCATTAGCTATGGAATTAAGAATTGATAATTAGGAATGGCTTAATTATCTGATTTTCAATTAGTTATGATTCTAAAATTTTACTAGGCTGTGGGAGGCACAGCCTAAAGGCTGTGTTACAATATCATAAATACTTGATAATCAATTACTTACAAAAAATCATCCGAAATATTGTTTGTATAAGTAAATAAAAATTGTATCATAACTATTTGATTGTCAATTAGTTATGTTTTTAAATAAATCTCTAAACTCGAGTCAATATGTTGAAATGGACTTTAATTATTTTGGGATTAGCCACCCTCGGCTTAGGCTGGCTGATTTATAAGTTGGTCAATCCGGTTAGTTTGCCCAAGCGACCTCTACCTAGTAGCGAAAGCCACTCCGACAGTTTGCAAATTCCGGCACAAAAAGCCCGACTTTATCAAGATGTCAAGTTTTTGACCGAGATTCAACCGGCGCGCCACTCCCAAAACTTGGCATCATTGGCAAAAGCTGTCCATTACATTCGCCAAGAGTTTGAAAACTTGACTACTCGGGTCGAAATTCAAAATTATCAAACCCCTGACGGCAATACCTACCAAAACATCATCGCTTCTATGGGACCCGATACGCCCGCGCGTGTGGTCATTGGGGCGCATTATGACGTATGTGGCAACCAAGCCGGAGCCGACGACAATGCGAGTGCCGTAGCCGGTTTGCTCGAGATTGCCCGATTGGTGCGTGAATTACAGCCTCAATTGAAGCATCGGATTGACTTTGTAGCTTTTTCTCTGGAAGAACCGCCCTATTTTCGCACCGAGTTTATGGGCAGCGTGGTTCACGCGCAAAGCCTCAAAAGACAAAACATTGAAGTAAAAGCAATGATTTGTTTGGAAATGATTGGCTACTTCAGCGAGCAAGCCAATTCACAACAATATCCGGTGTCGGCACTCAAGGCAATTTATCCCAGTAAGGGCGATTTTATTGCCGTAGTTGGCAAAAACGGGCAAGATTCATTGGTCAAGCAAGTCAAAACTCGAATGTTGGAAGGGGCAAATATCCAAGTCTATTCCATCAACGCGCCCGCGTGGCTCACGGGCATCGATTTTTCTGACCATCGCAGTTATTGGGCGGCGGGTTATCCGGCGATAATGATTACGGACACTTCTTTTTTTCGCAATCCTCACTATCACCAAACCAGCGATACTATCGAGACTTTGGACTTTGACCGAATGACCGAAGTGGTAAAAGGGGCTTATTGGGCATTGATACACCTCAAATAAAGAAATTTTGTGGTTTGCGCAGCTAGGTTTTGTAGGAAAATAGGGCTTGCAATAGAAATAGAAACCGACTTATTAAGGTGATTTTTTGGGCAAAAAGTTACCTTTTTTACAATAAAGGTATTAAAGAATAGTTATATATATAGATTAAAATGTATAATGCACTTTAGGCATTGCCCAAAGTGCATAAGTTTTAGTTAAGTTTTAGTAAAAGTTTGAAGATAGTTTCATAGAAAAGGCAGGTTTCGTTGAGACCTGCTTTTCTTTTTAAGTCAATCATTTAACCCTAAGTAATTGACAATTCATAAAATATTGTGCCAAATGTAGGTATTTTTGGACAAAATCAAAATTTTATTGCAAAATTTTACGATTTTTTAATTTTATCCTTTTTTGATTCGCCAACCGAACTAATTGCAGGTGCCAACTTGGATTCAAGACATTCTTATTATATAAGCATTTGATAATCAAGCATTTACAACAATTTTTCTCAAATTGTTGTAATTCATTGACCTTGTCCGACTTTGGAAGAATATCGGGCAGTTATACACTCCATTACTTTTATTGGCTCAATAAATGGATAAAAATCATTTTTTTGTAAAATATTGTGATTGATTGACTAATTTAGTCAAAAAAATCGTTATATTAAATCTGAAATTGATTTTTACTCAACAATCCAATATATGAATTTGCACCAATACCTAAAATTTTTTGGCATTTTAAGTGGCTTATTACTGACTTGCGTTTCGGTTTTTGCCCAATTTCAAGATGCCGACTACGATGGCGTACTCGATACCGGCGGGCAAGACAAATGCCCCACTACCTTGAGCCAAATTCAAGGCAGACGCGCCAAAGCCCTCGATGAAATGAGTGGCAAAGAAGTAGTGATTCGCCTACCCGACAACTTAGTCAATTACCTGCACAAAGAGCGCACCCCCTTGGAACAAGAAAAAACCAAATGGCTCAACAAACGGGGTGAAGTACAGCGCGAAGTGCGGCGCGTAGAAGACAAATACGGCAAATACGAAAAAATGTCGTCCAAAGAGCGCAAAGCCAAAGCCATTGAATTGGATTCGGTGCTTGCCGACATTAAAAGTAAAATTGATACACTTGACAAACAAATAACCTTAGTGAACCCCAATACGGCGATGGAATTTACCGGCGATTTGGAAGATACCGAAGGTCGTCCGATTCAGCGCAATGTAAAAGTGAAAATTCGGATTCACGTCGATGTATTTGGTTGTTTGCCTGATGATGATAGAGACGGCTCGCCCAATATGGTCGATTTTTGCCCCGATTATGTAGGTACTGTCGAGACCAATGGCTGCCCGGACCGCGACAAAGACTTGATTCCTGACCGCGAAGATGCCTGCCCCGATGTCAAAGGCCCTAAACAAACCCGAGGTTGCCCCGACCGCGACAAAGATACCGTGCCGGACAAAGACGATGCCTGCCCCGACACGCCCGGGGTGGTCGAACTCAATGGTTGCCCCGACCGCGACAAAGATACCGTGCCAGACAAAGACGATGCCTGCCCCGACACACCCGGCGACCCTAATCTCAAAGGCTGCCCGGACCGCGACAAAGATACCGTCATTGACAAAGAAGACAAATGCCCCGATGAACCGGGTGCCGTTGAACTCCAAGGCTGCCCCGACCGCGACAAAGATGGGGTACTTGACCGCGAAGACGACTGCCCCGATGTACCCGGTCCTAAAGAAAACAAAGGCTGTCCGCGTATTTTGGAAAAAGCCAGCAAAGTTCAATTTGAAGTCAATAAAGCCATTATTTTGCCGGTTTCTTTCCCTATTTTAGATGAATTGGTCAAGCTTTTGAAAGAGTACCCCGATGCCAATATTGCGCTCGCCGGACATACCGACAGCGATGGCGATGACGACTCCAACCTCCAACTCTCAAAAGACCGCGCCAAAGCTGTGGGCGACTATTTGATTGAAAAGGGCATTGCGCCTGACCGCATTAGTAGCACGGGTTATGGCGAAACCAAACCCATAGATACCAATGCTACTCCGCAAGGCAAAGCCAAAAATCGCCGCGTAGAAATGAAATTGAGTAATCGTAAATAAGATTTTGTATCAATCAAAAAGGCAAGTCCACAAGGCTTGCCTTTTTGTTTGAAATTGGGACATGGTGATAGAAATTGAATTTTTGAAAATAATTTCAAAACCTTCGTTTTTATTCATTATTCAAAAAATATTATAACTAATTGATTATCAGTAATTTATGGAATAAAATTTAATCATTCACAAATCGGCAAATCTAGGCTATGAATTCAACTTTCTAAACGCTTGTGGGCTGATGCCTTTTTCATTTTTAAATACTCGATTAAAATAACTCAGACTTTCAAAACCATTGGCAAAAGCTATTTGGGCAATGGTCTTGTCGGTTTTTTGCAAGTCTCGACTCACGGCTTGGATACGGATAAAATTGAGATACTCGCTAAAAGTCTTGCCGGTAGTTTTTTTGAAAAATTTGCAAAAAGCACTTACCGACATATATACCAAATCGGCAAGCTCAATCAACGCAATATCTTGCTTGTAATGATCTTCTACATAGTTGCAGACAGTATTGATACGCGCTTCGGTTTTGTGATTCAAAGGCACAAATGGGCTGAGCGATAAAGACTGGCAAGGGGCGTAAGCCAATTCATTCAAAATCTTGAGTAACTCGATAACTTGTTGAAAATCAGCCAATTGTATTATATTTTTGATTTTTTCACCTATATCATTTGCCGAAAAAAACAAACCACCGCTTGCCCTAGCCAACAAGCTTTCTATTTTTTGAAACTCTGACCATTGCAAAAAACTATTGATAAACTTGGGCGCAAATTGGATTACAAATGCCTCATAATCAGCATCTTTGCCTATCCAAGTGTGGGGTAGATTGCTACCCAACAGTACCAAATCGCCCTCGACAAAACTGCCCAAAGTATCGCCTACCATTCGCTCGCCCTTGCCCGCCGCAATATAAGTCAATTCATATTCGGGGTGGTAGTGTAAATTAAAAGGCAAATGCTGGGTTTTGAAGCCAAATGCCCAAAAACTTCGATTGCCTTGTTTGCTCTTGATGTCTTCAAATTTTATTTTCATACTTTATGATTGAAATTTTATTTAAAAATAAATAAAAAATTCAATATAGGCTTATTATTTTCAAAATGAGGTGAGCATTGCCCTATGATTACTTTTAATTTTGCCTTGAAAAATTGATTATCAACAATTTAAAATATACTTAATTATGTCATTACACCTTCCAAAATCAATTCAAACTTTTTTGGCTGAACCCTATACACTCAATGCCGAACAAATTGAGTATTATCAAACTTATCGATATATCAAACTCAAAAATGTCCTTAATGCCGAAACTATCAGTTTTTTTGACAAGGTTATCAGCGAACAAGTGGCAAAAATGAATACCCTTGATATACCTTTGGCAGAAAGAAGTACTTACGGCAAGGCTTTTTTGCAATTGTTTAACTTATGGCGCGAAAATGAAGTCATCAAACAGTTGATTTTTAGTCCGCGACTCGGCAAAATAGCCAGCGATTTACTGCAAACAGCAGGAGTCAGAATCTATCACGACCAAGCTCTTTTCAAAGAACCCGGCGGCGGAATCACCCCTTGGCACGCCGACCAGTACTATTGGCCTCTCGAGACCGACAAAACGATTACGGCTTGGCTACCTTTGCAAGCTACGCCTCTTGCGCTGGGTCCGTTGGAGTTTAGTGCTGGTAGCCACCAAATAGTAGAAGGGCGCGAATTGGCAATCAGCGATACCAGCGAAGCTCAAATTCAACAAAAGTTAAGAGTAACGGACTTTCGCCACGTGGTTGAACCGTTTGACTTGGGTGAAGTGAGTTTTCACTCGGGGTGGGTTTTTCACCGCGCCGGAGCCAACACTACTGACCAAATGCGCAAAGTGATGACTATTATTTATATGGATAAAGCAATGAAACTGAAGCAACCCGAAAACCCACATCAAATCAAAGATTGGCACACTTGGTGTCCGGGGGCAGTGGCGGGAGAGGTGATTGATACGCCGCTCAATCCGATTGTGTATGCAAACTAGCGATGATGTTGTAAGCCTTTATTTATTTATAAGCAATTGATTATCAGTTAGTTATGTTATTTCAAATATTTATTATAACTAACTGATTATCAAGTATTAATAAAATTGTAACACAGCCTTTAGGCTGTAGGAGGCACAGCCTAAAGGCTGTGTTACATTCTTATTTGTCAAAAGTCAAAGATTATCAAGTATTTAACAAAAAACTCGGAACTAGAAATCCAAAACTGTCCGATCTATTGAAAGAACAAACAGCCTCGATACTTTTGGAGGAAAATTGTAACGCAGGCTAAACAGTCTGCCCGTGCGAATGAGTATAGCAACCTTATCAAACAAAATATTCCTGAAAAAGGTGTTAAGAATCAAAAAATCAGCCTTAGGTCATTCTTTTTTCCCCTAAAATTCAGCATTTTAGATTCTCAAATCATTTGCGATATGTTAAAAAACTCGAATCTAAAACAAAGAATTTTATTGATAACCCTGATTATCAGCACATTATTAATGATAATCAAGTTTTTGGCGTATTTTATTACCAACTCTGATGCCATCCTTACCGATGCCTTAGAGTCAATTGTGAATGTTACTGCCGGCGCATTTGCTTTGTTTAGCATTACGGTAGCTTCGCAACCCAAAGACCGAACTCACCCCTACGGACACGGCAAAATTGAGTTTATTTCGGCAGGTATTGAGGGTGGGCTGATTGTCGCCGCCGGTTTGGGAATGATTGGCAAAGCCATTTATAGTTTTATAGTGCCTCATCCGATTGATAAAATTGATGTAGGCTTAGGATTGACGGTTTTTTCAACTTTGGTCAATTATGCAATGGGTTATTATTTGATTGTTTCGGGCAAAAAATACGATTCTATTACCTTGATAGCCGATGGCAAACACATTCAATCTGATGCTTACTCTAGCTTGGGTTTGATTTTTGGCTTGGCAGGAATGTACTTTAGTGGTTGGCTTTGGCTCGACGGAGTATTGACGGTGATCTTTGCCCTTTTGATTATCTTTACGGGTTATCATTTGATACGCGAGGCAGTTTCGGGAGTGATGGATGAAGCCGATGAAAAACTCTTGGGCGAAGTAATCGATATTTTGAACCAAAATCGACAAACTACCTGGATTGATTTTCACAACTTGCGAATTATCAAATATGGACACGCCTTGCATATCGATAGCCATCTTACCCTGCCGTGGTATTGGGATTTGCAACAAGCCCACACCGAGGGCGAAAAAGTAGCCAGCATCATTGACCAAGCCCTTGACGCGCCCCTAGAGATTTTTATCCACATCGACCCTTGTGTGCCTACTTCGTGCCGAATTTGTACCCTTGAAGATTGTGCAGTAAGAAAATTTGCTTTTGAAAAACGATTAGATTGGAATTTGAACAATATTTTGAATAATCAAAAACACGAGATAGTCAAAGAATAAATCTGCCAAATGGGGAATTATAAATGATATAAATGCTTGATTATGAACCTCTAAGGACTTAGATATTATATTGCTCCAGCAATTCCCACTATAGAATAATTAAATAAATGTTAAGATTTTAATTGTGTTTGCTAAAAAAAGTATTTATTCATAAGTAATTGACAATCAAGGTATTAACTGTATTTTCATTCAATTGCCCTTAGCGAAATACCTAGAATTTTGCCCGTCAAACCGTAAAAATTCATTATGAAGCGAG
>JALONJ010000628.1 GCA_025455045.1 Microscillaceae bacterium
GGTACACAAAGGGCGTTGCTTTGTGTACCTTTGTGCTTGTATTTTCTTGGGGTTCTTTGTGGTAAGAAAAACCCAATTATTAATTCCTCATAACAATATTTAGTAGGTATTTTATAACTCATTGACGTGCCTCGCCTCTGGCAGATAATCAGGTATTTACAAATTTTTCTAATTTTAACTAACTTCTTGATTTTCAAGTACTTAACTCCTAACTAGAAACCCAGAACAAGAAATTTCACAAACTATTGTAACCAACCAAACCTATTTTTCCTTACCAAACACTTTTTCGGCATATTCACGATTGGGCTTGGCTTCAATTTGTTTTTCTATTTCATCTTCCAATGTCCAAAACAAGTTGAGTTTGCTGCGTTTTTCCACTTCATTGACACTTACCAAATGGCTCATCAAATCGCTGTTGCGTGGTGTATTTTGGTCAAAAATAAATGCCATTACTTGAAAATTTCGTTCATTGGTAGAGGTAGGAATCACAATTACTTGCCAAAAACCACTCGGAATCACATAGCCCTCATCGGCACTGGGCAGTTTTTCGGTCATTTCGCGCTCGTACAAAGTACCGACCATTACATATACCGTCCGGCTTTCGCCCACAATTTTGCGAATTTTATCCTCCAAAATTCGCCAAGGACCTTGATTGAGGTCAGCCTTTTGCGGCACAATATTGCTATAAAAATTGGCTTGTGAGGCATTGCGCGAGCCTTTGAAGGAAGCAAGCGGAGCAAGATGTCCTCTATCAAATTTGAAATCACCGGCATCTTTGTAATCATCTTGGTTTTTGGGTTTGGCTTCCAGGGTTTCGTAGTCATCGAGCCAAGGGTCGGTGCGCCATTCGCGGTCGAGGTCAAGGTCGCCAAAGACTTCATAGGGCGTAAGCCGATAAGCAACCCAATCGGCAAACTTAGTTTGGTCATTGTTGCTCAACGCGTATAAATCTCTGATAATGAGGTCGTTAGTCTTGGGAGTTCCGATAGGATACCCACCAAAAAAATGTTTACAATGAATTTCGGGAATAGATGAGCTAGGGTTTTGCGCCCCAAGATTGACGGTAGCAATCAGCCCCAAAATGATGAGCCAAATAATAGATTTCATTGTTGTAGATTGTAAAAAAAATATTTAAGGAGCAGATTCAAAATAAAGTGACACTTTTAAAAATATAATTAATTGAAAATCAGGCAGTTAAATAATTTCTAATTCCTAATTATTAATTCCCAATTCCTAAGCAATATTTATAAGAAAAAAACTAATTAAAATGCTAATAAAAGTATTTTTTAGTAAAAAAAATAGCATTTTCGATTAATTAACGAATATTCATTGAATAAATTTTATAAATAATTGATTATCAAGTATTTACAATATTGTAACTTAACCTTTGGGCTGCAAAAGGCACAGCCCAAAGACTGTATTATATGCTTATTTGTCAAAACCCAAAGATTATCAGACATTTATTAAATTGAAAGCAAATTTGAATGAACTTTAATTGGATTGCGTATATTTGTGGCTCTATTACTCTAAAATATGGTTAATTCAAAAAGAATCCATTTTATTGCTATCGGCGGCAGTGTAATGCACAGTTTGGCAATTGATGCCCACCGCAAAGGCTATGAAGTAAGCGGCTCAGATGATGAGATTTTTGAGCCTTCCAAAACTCGTTTGGCAAATGCCGGATTGTTGCCCAATGAATACGGTTGGTTTCCTGAGCGAATTACACCCGATTTGTCGGCAGTCATCGTAGGTATGCACGCCCGCGCCGATAACCCCGAATTGCTCAAAGCTCAAGAATTAGGAATTAAAATTTACTCTTTTCCCGAATATATTTACCAACTCAGCGAAGACAAGCAAAGAGTAGTAATCGGCGGAAGCCACGGCAAAACTACTGTTACGGCAATTATTTTGCACGTTTTGGAGAGCTTGAAACGCAAATTTGACTATCTGGTCGGCGCGAGTATTCCGGGTTTTGAAAACTTTGTGCGCATTAGCGATGATGCCCCTTTGATAATTATCGAGGGAGACGAATACCTCACTGCGCCCTTTGACCCTACCCCCAAGTTTTTGCACTACAAACATCATATTGGAGTCATTACCGGCGTGGCTTGGGATCATATGAACGTTTACAAAACATTTGAAGATTATATAGAACAGTTCGAAAAATTTGCCGATGCTACGCCCAAAGCCGGTACTTTGGTCTATAGCCAAGACGACTTAGTCGCTTCAGTCATTGGCGCAAACGAGCGCGCCGATGTCTTGCAAATTCCTTATCAAGCGCACCCCCACGTAATTGTGGACGGCACTACCTTTCTGACCATAAAAGGCGAGCGGATTGCTATTCAGATATTCGGCGAACACAATCTCAAAAATATAATGGCGGCAAAGCACGTTTGCCAGCGAATAGGCGTAAGTGATGAGGCTTTTTACAAAGTAATCACTACTTTCAAAGGTGCTTCCAAACGCCTCGAGAAAGTAATTGAGCGCGATGACTTTACGTTTTACAAAGATTTTGCCCACTCACCTTCCAAATTGTTGGCAACCACAATGGCAGTCAAAAAACAATTTATTGAGCGTAAATTGATTGCCTGTATGGAGTTGCATACATTTAGTAGCTTGAACAAAGACTTTTTGCCCCAATACAACGAGACTTTTGAGTCGGCAGACCAAGCCATTGTCTATTATAACCCCCATAGTTTTAGCCTCAAACGCCTCGAGCCACTCAACCCCAACGAAGTAGTTGAAGCATTTAACCACGACAATCTAAAAGTATTTGACGATAGCCAAAAGCTGCGTGAGTATTTACTCAGCCTCAATTGGCACAACAAAAACCTTTTGATGATGAGTTCGGGCAATTTTGATAACCTAGATTTTGCAGAATTGGGCAAAGCAATAGTAGAAAAACTATGATACAATCAATGTTTGATAGCCAAAGCACGACAAATGAATAATACTTGGGCGCGATTCCCGGCTGTCGTGTATAGAGCCTCATTTGCGGGTGCGCTTCCCTAGCGTGGGGTTTGCAAACCCCACGCTAGGGAAGCGCACCCGC
>JALONJ010000171.1 GCA_025455045.1 Microscillaceae bacterium
GATTCTCAACTTGGCGATATGGGTAGTACTCGTACAATTAGTGGTGGTTATTGGGCTACTACTATACAACTATACTGTTGGGTTGAGATAGCGGGAGGTGGTGGTTCAGGTGGCAGTGGACCAAGCGGAGGGGGACATGCGAATGGCTTTGACCCTTATTGCATTGATTGTGGTGACGGAGGCGATACTGGTGGAGGAGGAGTTGGTTTACTTTCTAATATCGATCCTGAACTACAAGCTATCACCGATCCCAACAATCCCGGAAATCTGTTCACTGAAGATTGGGCTAAATTATCACAAGCCCTCAAACAAGGTATTGCCAATGACCCAGTGCTAAAAAAAGCCTATGATTATTTGGTAAACAAGCAGATAAAAACCTCTTGGCAAGGTAATAGTGACCCAAGAGTAGGCTATATGTTTACGAATATAGATACTAATGGTAATATAACCGTATATATTAACCCTATTCTGTTCCGCGATGATCAGAAAGCTAAACTTGGCATAAGCTTATTTGAGGAAATACTCCATATGGATCAATATGCATATTATGGAGAAACCGATTATGCTACCAAATCACCTTCTAATATGGAGTTTGAAGCAAAATTTATTTTGGAATACCTAAATAAGGTAAAAAACAATAGTTTATTCCCAAATACAAATACTGGATTATACGAAACAGGAGCGCAATATAATACATTTAATGATTGGTTGAAAACCCTTACTCCTGCTCAATTAACCGCAGTGGGTTTTATCAAAGACGCATACTTCCAATATGCCGAGAAGTTTCGGGCGGGTTATGCCGCAATAGCCCCCAATCACGTTTATGCCGCCCCACTAGATCCTAATTTTCTCCCTCTTTTGCTTTTCTTTTTTTTAAACAATTAAAAAATATCAAAATATGAAAACTTACTTTTTAATAATATCTTTCGCCTTCATGACCCATACTCTATTTGCCCAATTCAATACCCCTACTGTAGTAGTCAATGGACGGACTTATGTTAGATATATATGGGCAGGTGGTAATTATAGTGTTTTTAATCAAGCTAATCCAGATTTGCCTAGGCGCAGTGGGCATCGGGATTGTGATTTGGCTACTATGGATTATAGCCAAGTGAAAACCAAAATCAATGAGGTGTTTTCGGCTACTCGCCGTACGGCTTTAAGCAATGAAATCATAATGATGAAGTTTTGGATAAAACCCAGTACTGGCGAGTTATTACAAATCGTATTTACAGTTAGCAATAACACCCAAATTACTCCCCAAGAAATTTATGCTTTAGAGAACAAGCTTAAAACCTTGAATTTCCCACAGCCTACTGTCTGTCATATTGGCAATTATGTGGTGGCAGAAGCTCAAATTGTGTGGAAATAAACCAGACATACAAAGACCCTCAATCTGCTAGGATAGTAATACTCTACTATATTTCCAAACCTAGCACTTTTTACTTGTGCGTTTCCAAACGCACCTAGCGCAAGTATAAGTAGGCTTGAAACATAGATAAACATCTCAATGTGCTAGGCTTCCAAGCCTAGCACTTTTTACTTGCGCGTTTCCCCAACGCGCCTAGCGCAAGTACGAGCAGACTTACAATAATGCTATGTATTTAATAATCAAAGGCTTATACAAAAAACAAGAGACCTCAATGTGCTAGGCTTCTAAGCCTAGCACTTTTTACTTGCGCGTTTCCCAACGCGCCTAGCGCAAGTACGAGCAGACTTACAATAATGCTATGTATTTGATAATCAAAGGCTTATACAAAAAACAAGTAGTAAAAACTGCTTGTTTTTTTGGCAGAAATATTAATACACCATTGATAGTTAATTTTTTAATGAAACAACGGTAGCAATCAACCAAATACTGATTTATGCCAATTCCTTTTCTGGCATATTGTTGAATATTTTTTTGAAATGATTTGCATAAAAATCAAACCTTAGCTTTAACAATCTGTTAGCTCAATAAGACTATTCAAATGTGGATTTTTTGCTGTAATTTTGAAACATAAAACAAGTACGCAATTGAGTAAGTTGATAATGTATTATAACTCATTGATAATCAATGAGTTGAATTTTATCAAAAAAATTAAATCGATATGGAACGCATCAAGCACTTTTTCAAATTTGGCGAGTTTTTTAGTTATTTCATTCGGGTTTTTCGCAAGCACGATGACAAGTACCCCATCAATTTTAACCTGCAAATGATGCACGGTATCAATCGCATCTCAATTGTGATGTTTTTGTTTTGTTTGGTTGTCTTGTTGATTAGACGCTTGTTTTATTAAAGTTTTTCGACAAATTATATTTCACAAGTACTTGTTAGTCAATTGATTACGCCAATCAATACCTAATCTAATTCAGTTTTATTGCCTCTCAATTTTTTGATAATTCTATGAAAAATTGGCTGATATTTATTTTAATTTGGGGAGCTTTGCCCGCCCTAGCTCAGGATAATCTCAATTCAATATTTTGGGAAGTGAAAGGCAAGGGCATCAGCAAGCCCACCTATTTATTTGGTACGCACCATTTGCACGATTACAAATTTTTGGAGAAAAACCCGCAAGTTGCCACTGCTTTGCAAGCCAGCGATTGGGTAGTGGGCGAAATCGTGATTGATACCAATGAAATGCGGATGGCAATGAAGCTCACAATGGCAATGTTTATGAAAAATACCACCTTGCCCAAGCTCCTTTCCAAAGAAGACTACGAAGCCACTGACAAGTGCCTCCGCGAAAATATGGGTATCAGTTTGTTAGCCTTCAACAATGTAAAACCCATTTTTGTGTATCAATTGATTATGGTGGCAAAATATATGAAAGCCCACCAAAGCGAGCTACAAAAGTCGCCCCAAATGATGAACAACCCTTTTAATGCTTCAATGGACGTGTATTTTCAGAAACAAGCCCGCGAACTCAAAAAAGAATTGCGCGGTCTGGAAAGCGTAGATGACCAAATCAAAGTATTGTACGATGGCTACTCGCTGGAGCGACAAGTAGAAATGCTCTTGGAACTGGTGTACGATAAAGGCGGGGCTTCGGGCAATGAAGTACTAGAACTTAGCAATTTGTACATCAAGCAAGATTTAGATGGGTTATTTAATCTAATGCAAAAATCTTCGCGCGAAGAAGAACTCAAAAGCCTCTTGATTGACCGCAACAACAATTGGCTGCCGCAAATTGAGCAAATGCTCCAAAGTGGCAAAAGTGCTTTTATTGCCGTAGGCGCAGGGCATTTGCCCGGTAGTTATGGTGTGATTGCGCAATTGAAGAAAAAAGGTTATACCCTCACGCCTATCAGCATCAAGGTCGAGTAGCGTGAGTCGTCCATTGCCAAGGTTTCACCTAAATTTTTAATAAATATGCCGAAATCTATCATCATTGTCGTTTTTTTGTTTTTGCTAAGTTTGGGGTTTGCCCAAGCCCAAGATGTACTAGCTCCGGCGGTATTCAAAAAACAAATCAAAAAAAAGCGTAAAATCCAGTTGATTGATGTGCGCAAGCCCGAAGAATATGCCGAAGGACACCTCA
Source organism: Microscillaceae bacterium (assembly GCA_025455045.1). Lineage (GTDB taxonomy): Bacteria > Bacteroidota > Bacteroidia > Cytophagales > Microscillaceae > JALONJ01. The sequence goes on from JALONJ010000171.1 coordinate 3,522, forward strand.
AAAACGCCCAAAATATTGACTACTACGCCGAAGATTTCAAAGCCCGACTTGCCCAACTGAACAAAAACAAACCTATTTATCTCTATTGCCGAAGCGGAGGTAGAAGCGGCAAAACCGCCACAATGCTCCGCGAAATGGGCTTCAGTAACGTATATGACCTTCAAGGTGGGATTACCCAATGGAAAAACGAAAAACTACCCGTACAATCACCAGCCATACCACTACAAGAAAAAAATTAAAGCCATTAGCCCAATAAAGTATTGATAACCAAGTAGTTATGTAAGCAATTTGGGAGGCACATACTGCTATAAATCTTTTGATTCGCTGCCAAGATAATAAGATATAAGATGCTGACAATCAATGATTTGGTTTTCTTAGTGTTTTTAAAAAAAGTAGCGCAGTGTTACAAGTTTTAATTCCTACTCCCCAAGCTATTGCATTGGGCGCATTTCAAATTTACGCATTTCTTTTGCCTCACCCTGCCCTCTCCGAAGGAGAGGGTGATAGGTAGTAAATTTGAAATGCACCCATTGCATTGAATTATTGAAAACAAATCAATAATTTTGAAAAAATAAGTTGAGCCAATATGCAAACACCCCCAAGCGAATCTAGCGATGCCCCTACCCAAGCCGCAGTTCAGCCCCCGACCCGCCCCCGCCGGACTTGGCGACAGTGGTGGGGACGCACTTGGGCAGGCAATTTTTTGGGGTTGTTGTTGGTGGTGATTTTTTTTCGTTGGCTGGTTTTTGAGCCTTATACCATTCCTACTTCCTCGATGGAAAACACGCTTTGGGCAGGCGATTTTATTTTGGTTAGCAAGTTGCATTACGGAGCGCGTACGCCGGCTACTATCTTGCAAATGCCGCTTACTCACCAAAAATTGTGGTTCTCGGAGCGTAAATCCTACTGGGATATACCTTGGCTACGGCTGCCTATAGCTCGCTTGGGCGGTTTTGCTTCGGTCAAAGCTGGGGATATAGTAGTTTTTAACTATCCTCCCGAAACCGAACACCCCATTGATTTAAAAACTCATTACATTAAGCGTTGTGTGGCGGTTGCCGGAGATACCCTCGAGATGAAAGATTTGGCGATTTGGGTCAATCATCAAAAGCAAATTCCCCTTGCCAATCGACAATATCGCTATTTTGTAACCGTTGAAAAAGAAATCAACGCCAATTTTTTTCGAGATTTTCAGATTCCCTACCATCGTTTGATTCGTTTGGATACGGGCTTGATGTATGAAATACAAGCCACTCCCGAAAAAATGCGCCTATTTCGCAAACTAGAGTTTGTCAAAGGCATCATTCCGCAAAAAAAACCACAAAATCAAATCAATTCGGCAGTTTTTCCTCACCACCCCGAGTTTGCTTGGAATGAAGACAATTGGGGCGCATTGGTGATTCCGGCAAAAGGAATGACGATGCCTATGACCAAGCGCAACGTGCAGTTGTACGGAGAGCTGATTCGCCGTTATGAGATTTATAATCGGGCAAAAAAAATAGAAGTCCTTGATAATCAGTTGTTTATTGATGGAAAATTGCTTGAAAACTACACTTTTCAACAAGATTATTATTTTGTAATGGGCGATAACTTTCACAACTCGCTCGATTCACGCTTCTGGGGTTTGGTTCCCCAAGACCATCTGGTCGGCAAAGCCGTGTTTATTTGGCTTTCTATCGATAAAAACAAAGGTTGGAGCGAGGGTAAAATACGCTGGAGCCGACTTGGTTGGATAGAGTGAGACACAATTTATTGTCAATCGCGCCTTAAAAAAGACTTGGAAGTGTACATAGTGAAGAGCTTTCTTGTGAATTTAGACAGCAATTCCCACTGTAGAAATTTTAAACGAATGTTTGATTTTTTATAATATTTAAAAATAGGTTTCCTGTAACTAATTGATAATGAGGTGATTATAAATATACTTTGGTTCTTCACCACTTTTCAGGCAAATTGTAACGCAGGCTGCCTAGCCTGCCCGCGTAAATGAGTTGAGGCTTAGAATAAAACTAGAATTTCCTGAAAATGAGTCAAGAGCCTACACTTTTTTTACAACTTTCTGGTTCTTCACCACTTTTCAGGCAAATTGTAACGCAGGCTGTCTAGCCTGCCCGCGTAAATGAGTTGAGGCTTAGAATAAAACTAGAATTTCCTGAAAATGAGTCAAGAGCCTACACTTTTTTTACAACTTTCTTTTTTCTTGATTAAAAAGAAACAACGAAACCAAGCAACCCTACACTATCCTGAATTTTTGAACCGAAAGCCTACGAATTCGCTTAGTCGCTCGCTGAAGCTCGTTTAAAACCGAATTTTTGCGGCTTTCGTTCCAAAAATTCTAGGGTTTTGCTAAGGGCAATTTAATGAAAAATACATTTAAAACACTGATTATCAATTACTTATACTTTTTATTATTTTTATAAATGTAAAAGTTAAAATATCAAACTTTTGTTCAATTATTTTACAGTAGAAATTGCTGTAAAAATCAAATACTTTTTTATAACTCATTGATTATCAGCGTATTACTTACTCAGCTACCCACGCTTGTATGTCGGAAAATTTGTCTTTTTTTTGTAAAAAATGTTGAAATACAATACTGGTTTGCAGTATTCCTGAGAGGTGAGCCTGTTTGGGTTGGATTTGTTTGCGCCGTTTGCGCCAAAAACCCAAGCGGCGATAAAACGACAAATAAGCCCGCACGACCGACCACGAGTTGCGAAAATAACCGTGACTCATAAAGAAAAATATGGCGATAAAATCAAGCAAGAGCTTGATAATCAATACTTTATACAAGCGACTGGCGGGCAGGTTTTTGTAAAGCATTGCCAAATTGTTGCGAAAGTTGAGGTAGGTTTTAAAAGGACTTTCTTGCGAAAGCGTGCCGCCGCCTACGTGATATACTTCGGCTTTGCCTACATAATAAATTTGATAACCCAAATTTTTCAATCGCCAGCAAAGGTCTATCTCCTCCATATGAGCAAAAAAATCGTCTTCCAAGCCTCCTACTTCGTGAAACAAGTCGGCGCGAATGAGCATACACGCGCCGGTAGCCCAAAAAATCTCGCGGAGGTCGTTGTACTGCCCGTGGTCGGTCTCGACGGCTTGAAAAATCCGCCCCCGACAAAACGGGTAGCCGAATTTGTCAATAAATCCGCCTCCCGCACCCGCGTGTTCAAATTTTTCTTTTTGGCGATACGATTTTATTTTAGGCTGGCAAGCACCAACTTGGGGATTTTGGTTCATAAAATCCAGCATTGGGGCAAGCCAATTTTGGGTTACTTCGACATCTGAATTGAGCAACAAATAATATTTGGCATCTACTTGCTGGAGTGCTAGGTTATAACCTTTGCTAAATCCTTCGTTTTTGGGTAGTTGAATAAGCTGGAGTTGTGGGTAGTAGGTTTGTAAAAAATCAATGGAGTTGTCGGTAGAGTGATTATCGGCGACAATTACTGGATAGTTTTGTGAATAGGCTACCACCGAAGGTAGAAATTTCTCTAAATAATTTTTACCGTTATAATTCAAAATAACAATGGCTACTTCTGCGCTTTCTTTCATTCCCAATCTCTAAAAATAATGCTATGTATAGGTGTCCAAAGTCTTAATAGTTGATAGTGAGCGATTAGATTTAAAAAAATCTTACTTCACAATCTTGCTAAGGAATGAGTTAAAGGTAAGTTGGGCAAATTAATTTATTGTAATTAATTGGTAATCAGTGTATTGCATCAGCACACTAGCACATTTTATAATTAACTCATTCCTAAATATGACTTTATTTTATTTAAAAACGTGTAAAAGTTAAGATAATTATTTTTGCGCACCGGATGGAAGCCACGATGGTAGAGACCCTGCCGGTGGGCGGGCTTGAGCTGTAGGGTGGTTTGCCAATCTTTAGCCCGCTCACCGGCAGAGGCTCTATTTACGACAGCCGGGATTTTGCGCCCAAATATTATTTTGCTTTTTTGATAGATTGATTGATATAATTAAAAAAATATAATCAATTGATTATCAATTACTTACATAAATTAAGTGCGCTTATTAGCAGCTCTTAACCTGATTAGCGAAATATTTAGCGTAACTTTGTGGCAAAGTTATTATAGATTATTTTGAATTGCTAATTTATTATGGGAAGTATTATAGCGATAGTGGGCAGACCCAATGTGGGTAAATCGACCTTGTTTAACCGCCTGATTGAAAGCCGATTGGCGATTATGGACGATATGAGTGGCGTAACGCGTGACCGTATTTATGGACAGGCAGAGTGGGGCGGCAAGTTTTTTACGGTGGTCGATACCGGCGGTTATGTGGTGGGGTCGGAGGATATGTTTGAAGATGCGATTCGCGGGCAGGTAGAAATAGCCCTTGAAGAAGCCAATGCGATTATATTTTTGGTAGATAGTATGAGTGGTTTGACGGATTTGGACAAGGATTTTGCCAACTTGGTGCGCCGCTCAAAAAAACCGATTGTTGTAGCTGCCAACAAAGCCGACGAGCCAAATAAAATGGTATATGCCGCCGATTTTTATGCCTTGGGCTTGGGAGAAGTATTTCCGATTTCGTCGGCAAACGGCTCAGGCACGGGGGAGTTGCTCGATGAACTCATCAAGCATTTGCCCGAAGGCGAAGAAGACCCTTATGCCGGATTGCCCAAAATATCGGTTTTGGGGCGACCCAATGTGGGCAAATCATCGTTTGTCAATGTGCTGACGGGGCAAAACCGAAGTATTGTTACTGAGGTTGCCGGTACAACCCGCGATGCCATCAACACGCATTACAAAGGCTTTGGCAAAGAATTTATTTTGACCGATACTGCCGGAATCCGCCGCAAAAGTAGAGTCAAAGACAATATTGAGTTTTATTCGGTGATGCGTTCTTTGCGCGCGCTCGAGGACTCCGATGTGTGCATTGTGATTTTAGATGCTACACGCGGTATTGAGGCACAAGATGTAAACATCATTGGCTTGGCTGACAAAAATGGCAAGGGTATCGTAATTATGGTCAATAAATGGGATTTGATAGAAAAAGACCATAAAACCGCCCAAAAATTTAGCGAAACTATCCAAGAGCGTATCAAACCAATGGATTATATTCCGATTATTTATACTTCGGTGATTAATAAGCAAAGAATATTGCAAGTAGTGGAGAAAGCAGTGACCGTTTATGATAACAAACAAAAGAAAATTCCGACCTCGGCTCTCAATGATACCCTACTGCCCGAAATCGAGAAATATCCGCCTCCGGCACTCAAGGGTAAGTATATCAAAATCAAATACATCACCCAATTGCCGGGGAGTCGCCCGACTTTTATCTTTTTTTGCAATTTGCCCCAGTACATCAAAACCAATTATGAGCGATTTTTGGAAAATAAAATTCGCCAACATTTTGATTTTGAAGGAGTACCTATTCAGATTTTTTTCCGAAAAAAATAAGCAAAATATTTCTTTATTAAGAAAAAATGTAATTATTTTTGCAATTCAAAAATCTAATACGCTTAAAAAATGAAAAAATTATTTTTATTATTCGCAGTAGCCGGAGTTATGACTTTCTCAGCTTGCGGCGGTGGTACCGAAGACAAAGCCAAAGAAGAAACTACCGAAGAGAAAAAAGAAGAGCAACCTACTGAAGAAGCTCCTCAAACCGAAGAAAAAACCGAAACTGCTGATACTACTGCCGTAAAAGATGATGCAAAACCGGCTGAATCTAAAGACGAGAAAAAACCTGAAGAGAAAAAATAATCAAACTTATTTTTCTTACCCAAAAGCCTCCCTCGGAGGCTTTTTTTGTAGGTAATAATTTATAAATATTTGATAATCTTTGACTTTTGACAAATGGAATGTACCACACTATCACAGCCTAGACAGGCTGGGGTACAATTTTTATAAATAATTGATAATCAAGATATTATAACAATGCAAGCAATTTATCAAAATGCCCTTCAACAGTGGAAAGACTATGTAACGGGCAACCACAATCCCCAAGTATTGAGCGACTTATTGGCAGACGAAGTCATATTTCATTCGCCGGTGGTATGGACTCCACAAGTGGGCAAGGCAGTTACTACGCTTTATTTGCTGGGGGCGGCGCAAGTTCTGCAAACTGATTTTCATTACACTCGCCAGATTATTGATGCCGAAGGGCGCAATTGGTGTTTGGAGTTTGAATGTAAGGTGGATGATATTACCGTCAAAGGTGTAGATTTGATTCAATTGAACGAAACCGGCAAAATCATTGATTTTGAGGTAATGGTGCGCCCACTCAAAGCCATTCAAGCTGTTCACACCGCAATGGGGGCAATGCTTGAGCAATTGAAAAATCGGAAATAAAGCCCCCTAGCCCGCCTTTGGCGGGGGAGTTTTTGATTGGTTGATGATGAATGCTCCAATGACTAAGGAATGATTAAAAAATAACTTATAACGGGTGCATTTCAAATTTACGCGTTTCTATTGCCTCACCCTAGCCCTCTCCGAAGGAGAGGGTTATAGGTAGTAAATTTGAAATGCACCCACTTATAACAGTTTTTTTTAGTTGTAAAGTGTTGATTATCAATGATTTACAAATGAGATATTTATAACTTGTTTTTTACTTGTTCCTAATGCCCCAATGACTAATGCCCCAATGAGTATGACCAAAATTCATCACTCAAAAACTATTGAAAGATTATGATGCCCCAAAAATTGATTGTGCATAATCAACAATTGGTCGAATTTCCGTATTTGCCGGATAATTTGCGCGAAATTTCGGTTTTTCAAAATCAAATTCGTCGTCTGCCCGATGAACTCTGGAATCAGTTGGACTTGGAAATCTTGAATATCTCGGCAAATCAAATTCAGCAAATATCGGACAAACTAGGGCTTCTCCAAAACTTACGAATGATGGATATGGGGCATAATTGTATTGAAACTCTGCCGGCTTCTTTGGGCGACTTACTTCATCTCAATACTTATTTGTATCTACACCATAACCGATTGGCGGTTCTGCCACCCGAAATCGGCAATCTGCAACAATTGCAATATTTGAACTTAAGCCAAAATCAACTCACGTACTTACCCGATACTATCGGTAAACTCAAAGCCCTGCTTGAACTCAAGGCCGAGCAAAATCATTTGACTCAATTGCCTGATTCATTGGTGGAAATGGCGAGTTTGATAGAATTGCATTTATCTGATAATCAATTAGTTAGCTTGCCAAATCATTTTTTTCGTTTGAAAAATTTACGGGTGTTGAATCTTGAGAATAACCAAATCGAAGAAATGCCAACTGATAATACTGAGCTGAGAGAAATTTATTTGCGCAACAATGCCCTATCGCAAATTCCGGCAAATATCCGCAATCTCCAAAAACTGCGCAAATTGGATTTACGAGGCAATCAAATTCAGCAAATTCCCCAAGTATTGTTGGCATTGCCCGCACTTGAGCGTTTGGATTTGCGTTGGAATCCTTTGACCGAAATTCCCGATTGGTTAGGTGTATTGAAAAATAGACAATGTTTGGTGTATGTATAATCCAGTAGTGATAACAATTTTAGGGGATTTTATCATCTTGCACGAATTATTTAGCTGATCCCAAAGCCGTGCGCGCACAAGCCAAACAGCCTGCGATATGATTTTGCTACAAAAGTTTGAAGGTCTCAGCGATTCTTACTACAGAATAATTAAATAAAGGCTCTTACCTTAAAGCAGACTGATATGAATTATTTTAATATTTTTAAAGGTTCTTCACCACTTTTCAGGAATGAGAATTTTTTTTCTGAAATTTATCAATTTCAGTGATTCTGAGCATTAATGAACCAAGCGATAGCTTGGTGA
>JALONJ010000629.1 GCA_025455045.1 Microscillaceae bacterium
CAACAAGTTATGCCGTTTAATACAATAACTCGAAACTAAACCTCCGCCTCTGGCGGAGCAGGGGGCTTAGAAACTGTCTGAACTATTGTTATAATTTAATCCTTAAAAATTACTATTTTGAATTTAAGCCATAAAACCTTATCTTTAAACCTAAATGAGCGTAGTATGGAGAAACCTATCAAAATTCAAGTAGCCAAACAACTAGATGGTTATGTCTTTGGTATTAGCTTAAATACCCGTAATCTTATCAAAAAAAATATACCTGATGCCTGCCCTGCCAATCGAATTTTTGTATCTTATGATAACCAAAGCGATTTTAAGACTTTCTACCCCAAATTAGAAACCTACATTTTATCGGCTTTACTGGGTGTAGAGAATATTCAAACGATTATTAGAACCAATACCATTGAATTTATTGATAATGAAACGCAAGAACCCCTTCATATTTTGACCAATGAGTAAAAAATATAATCAATATTTGGGCAAAGCAGGGCATTTGGTTGTGATGTCAGAGTTTTTGATAAGAGGCTGGAATGTGGCGATACCTGAAGTAGATGTAGGGGATTATATTTTTGTGGTTGAAGATAAAAATGGTGTATTCAGACGCGTACAAGTAAAAACATCATCAGCAACTATTCGCAAGAAGGGCTTTAGTGCTCAATTTCAAATTTCTTTGAAGCAATTGCAGACACTAACCCCTGTATTGGTTCATTATGTTTTTATCGCCCGTTTGGAAAATAGTTGGACAAGCCCTCTTATTATCAGTCAAGATATACTTTTTGGATATTATGAAAATCAGCAAATGGGAACTTTGCATAATGAATATCTCAATCTTTACTTTACTTGGGAAAATAATCAAATCAATTGCTCCAAACTTGATTTTACCAAACACCTAGAAGATTACTCAGATTTTCCGATTATTTATCATTGAAATTTTACTTAAATCATCATCCAGAAACCTATACTTTGCTATATTCTCGAGTCTTGTTCTACTGGGGTATAAATAAAAATACCTAAAAGTAGTTTTTCTGATTTATACTTCCCCGCCACAAATATTTTCAAAAAAAATACGAATTATTGATTTATTGGAGATATTTGTAAGCTAAATCTTTAACAAACAATGAGTAACGAAACCATTATTTTCTCTATGGCAGGGGTAGGCAAAATCTACCCACCCAAGAAACAAGTTTTAAAAGATATATACTTATCATTCTTCTACGGCGCAAAAATCGGGGTCATTGGTCTCAATGGCTCAGGTAAGTCATCGGTCTTGAAAATCATTGCCGGACTCGACAAAGAGTATTTGGGCGAAGTGGTGTTTTCGCCGGGCTATAGTGTAGGCTATTTGCCCCAAGAGCCGGAGTTTGACAAGACCAAAACCGTCTTAGAAGTTGTGCAACAAGGCGTACAAGAGGTTGTAGATTTATTGCAAGAGTTTGAGGCTATCAATGAGGCGTTTGCCCAGCCCGATGCCGATTTTGACAAGCTCTTGGTGCGCCAAGCCGAAGTTCAAGAAAAACTCGACCAGCACGATGCTTGGAATCTCGACTCGCGTCTTGAGCGCGCAATGGATGCCCTGCGTACCCCACCCGGCGATGCGCTGGTAGCCAACTTGTCGGGGGGCGAAAAACGCCGCGTAGCCCTATGCCGATTGCTCTTGCAAGAGCCTGATGTATTGCTTTTAGATGAGCCGACCAATCACTTAGATGCCGAGTCGGTACTTTGGCTGGAGCAACACTTGCAGCAATACAAAGGTACGGTAATCGCCGTAACCCACGATAGGTATTTCTTAGACAATGTAGCCGGTTGGATTTTGGAATTGGATAGAGGTGAAGGTATTCCGTGGAAGGGCAACTACTCGTCTTGGCTCGAGCAAAAACAAAAACGCCTCGCCCAAGAAGAAAAGCAAGAATCCAAACGCCAAAAAACCCTCGAGCGCGAGCTAGAGTGGGTACGTATGAGTCCCAAAGCCCGCCAAGCCAAATCCAAAGCCCGTTTGGGTGCGTATGACCGCCTTTTGAACGAAGAAGTCAAACAAAAAGAAGAAAAACTAGAGCTGTTTATTCCGCCCGGTCCGCGCTTGGGTAACAAAGTCATTGAGGCAATCAATGTAACCAAAGCCTTTGGCAATAAATTATTGTTCGAAAATCTAAATTTTGCTTTGCCTCCGGCAGGAATTGTGGGGATTATCGGACCCAATGGGGCGGGTAAAACTACGCTATTCAAACTCATTACCGGCAATGCTCAAGCTGACCAAGGTACTTTTGAGGTAGGTTCTACTGTTGAAATCGCCTACGTGGACCAAGAACACGATAATCTTGACCCTGACAAAACCGTTTTTGAGGCTATTTCGGGGGGGAATGAACTCATCAATGTAGGCGGACGCGAAGTAAATGCTCGAGCTTATGTGAGTAAGTTTAATTTTGCGGGCAATGACCAACAAAAGAAAGTAGGACAGCTTTCGGGGGGTGAGCGTAACCGCGTACACTTGGCAATGGCTTTGAAACAAGGCGGGAATTTGATTCTCTTAGATGAGCCGACCAACGACCTAGATGTCAATACTTTGCGGGCTTTGGAGGAGGCTCTGGAAAATTTTGCCGGTTGTGCGGTCATTATTTCGCACGATAGGTGGTTTTTGGATAGAATTTGTACGCATATCTTGGCATTTGAGGGCAATTCGCAGGTTTATTGGTTTGAAGGCAACTTTACCGAATACGAAGAAAACCGCAAAAAACGCCTCGGGGACGACACGCCGCATCGGATAAAATACAAAAGCTTGACTTAATTTGTTGTCGTTAAATTGCATTTAATTTACTGATAATCAGCCATTTATGAGCTATTTGCTTTGCAAAAGGACTATTCTTGATTGTATAGCAAATGAGGGTTTGGGTGAAAAAAACATAAAATAAATTTTACTTTCCGTCTTTGAGATAAATACCTGATTATCAATCACTTACAACTAATACTGTCCAATTTACCACAAAGTTCACAAAGGTAATCACAAAGAAGCACTAAGGTCTTGGTGGACTTTGTGGGTATTTTCTTGGTGTTC
>JALONJ010000630.1 GCA_025455045.1 Microscillaceae bacterium
TAGATTCTTCACTTCGTTCAGAATCACTGAAAAGCGAGAGCTTTTCAGAATTCAATGGAATTCCTAAAGGCAATTCCTGAAAAGTGGTGAAGATCCAATCGTCCGAAGTATTGATCATCAAAATTAAACAAAAGAATGAGAAGTTTCAAATGAGTCAGTAAAATCCAAGATTTAGCCTCAATCTTTAAGTTTTTGATACATAATATAGGCATTGGTTAAGCCATACAATTGATGTTGAAAGGCTTCGGGAATTTCGCCGATAATCTCAAAACCTAGTTTTTGCCACAATTTAATGGCTCGTTCATTGGTCTTGATTACAATGTTGAATTGCATAGCTTGATAGCCCAGTCGCTTGGCTTCCAACAGCGAAAACTCGCCCATCGCCTTGCCTATACCCCGTCCGGCGGCGGCGGGAGCTGTCATATAACCGGCATTGGCAATATGCGAGCCAAGTCCTAGTTGATTGTCTTTGAGAAAAAAAGTACCCACGACTGCGCCCTCCAGCAAGGCTACGTAGGTGTGTTTGTCCGGCGCAAGCCAGTACGCCAGCATAGATTCTTCGGAACTATCGGGATAAAACACATAAGTATCGCCCGTAGCGATTACCGGGCGAATAATCTCCCATATTTGCGGAGCATCTTCGGGGCGAGCTTTACGAATTTCAATCATAGTTTTGACAATTTGTTGGCTTTTTATTAAATTGATTAGTTTGTTTTAGCTTAAAACTAAATCATTTATTTAGAAAATTGCCTAAAAAAGCCCTACTTTTGTGGCGTTATTTTTTTAATCTATCAAACATACTCCAAAATCAATGGCTCATTGGCTTACTCGCCTCCAAACCCGTTGGGGATTACCCACACTTACCCAAACCATCTTGGTTTTGGTGGTGTTTGCTTGTACCGGATTTACGGTCTTGTTTCTCAAAAAACCAATTTTTTGGGCTTTGGGTATCGATAAAGCCCTAAGTGGCTGGCTTGGTACGATTATTTATTTAATTGTAATTTTGCCACTTTATCAGGTGATTTTGCTGATATATGGATTTATTTTTGGACAATTTAACTTCTTTTGGGAGTTTGAAAAAAAAATGTTTCGCCGAATGTTTCGCCGCAAAACTGAAAAATGAAGGAAGATTTATGAGTGATGAGTGATGAGTTCAGAGTTGTGAGTGAATACAAAATAAAGTAAACTTTTTAAAAAACATAATCAATTGAAAATCCTCCAAAGGCGGATAAGGTCGGGTAATTAAATAATTCCTAATTCTACATTTGGCACTTTAATTTTTTGCACCACATAGGCACATAGAAAACATAGGAAAATACAATTTCAGCCAGATAATCGAGAGTAAATTTACCCTCTAATTTAAAATTTTCTCACTCATAATTTAAAGTGCCAAAGTAGAACTAATTCCTAATTCCCAATTATTAATTCCTAATTCCTTGTGCGTTTTTACTCTTCAGCCAATGCCTGCAAACATTCTTTGAGGCGTTTGACTTGACTGCCAAAAACTGCCCTGAGATACCACTTGAGATACCAATTAGCCCCCCAAAGCATCAAAGCCAGTACGCTAATGACAAACGCCCAAATCAGAAAAGTTTTGAAAACTAAGGGGCGATTGAGCATTTTGCCGATGAAGTCGCCGTTTCCGCCCCAGTTTGCACCCGCCCAAAAGCCCAACAGCGAACCTATTGGCACTAAAAATTGTTGAATTTTGAACGATTTGTCCAAACCTTTTTCCCAATAGCTTATCAATTGACTCAATTGCTCGCGCAAATTGATATTTGAAAAACTCACTTTTTGCAATTTGCGGTATTCGCGCCAGCCCATCAACACAAACGGGGCATAAACAAAGAGCATAAATCCTCCTGTTATTTTCCAAGCGATGTCGGTACTCAAGATACCGACAATTACAAATAACATAATACTAGCCCCGCCTACCATTATATCCCAAAATAGTCGATATTTGAGTTTAGCGAGGGCATCATTGGATTGATGGTGCAACATAGCTTGAATCTCCGAAGCCTTGACCGAGGTTTCGGTGGTGTCCAATTGATGCCAAAGTTTTTTGAGATTTTCTAATTCCATACTTGCCAAGCCTGTAAGATTTTTTTTAGTTTTTCGCGGATACGGTTCATTTTTACTCGAACATTATTGGCAGTGATACCAATAATTTCGGCAATTTCATCGGTAGGTACATCTTCCAAATAGAGAGTCATTAGGGCTTTTTCGGCATCATTGAGTTGGGCAATTGCCTTATAGAGCAGTTGTTGTTCTTCTTGAAAATGCTCGCTTGTATGTTCAGCAATATTGCTAACTATCTCTAAATCAGCTTTTTGTGGTTGTCTTTGGCTTTTGCGGTAAGCAGTAATGGCAGTATTGAGCGCGATTTGATACATCCAAGTCGTAATTTTGGATTTATACTCAAAGCGCGGATAGGCTCGCCAAAGCTGTAAGACAATTTCTTGAAAAAGGTCAGCCCTTTCCTCATTTGCCTGACAATACATTCGACATACCTTGTGAATAATGCCTTGATTTTGGTTAATCAGCTCCACAAAAATCGACTCTTGAAGTTTGGTTTCCAATATTTTGAATTTTTACACCTTGCCAATCTGTCGACAATAATTTCAAGGTATTACATTAAATTAATAAGTTAATTATAAAATGTGTTAGTGTGCTGAGGTAATACACTGATTATCAAACAATTATATATTTTAGACTCTTTGCATATTTTTAGGAAAGTTGTAACGCAAGCTGTTTAGCCTGCGCCTGTAAATGAGTTTTGGCTTAGCATAAAGCTAGAATTTATTGACAATAGTTTGGACAGTTTCGGGTTTCAGAAATTCCCACTATAGAAATTTTAAACGAATATTTAATTTGTAAGAATTTTTATGAATCGGGTTTTACATAAAACATTGATAATGAGGCTCTTATAAAAAAACTTGTTACCTGTCTTTCTTTTTTCTTGATAAAAAAGAAACAACGAAATCAAGTAACCCTACACTATCCTGAATTTTTGAACCGAAAGCCTACGAATTCGCTTAGTCGCTCG
>JALONJ010000631.1 GCA_025455045.1 Microscillaceae bacterium
TTCAGATTCTTCGGAGCTTCACTCGGTAATTTCACCAAGCTATCGCTTGGTTCATTAATGCTCAGAATCACTGAAATTGATAAATTTCAGAAAAAAAATCTCATTCCTGAAAAGTGGTGAAGAACCAAGTTTTTTTTATAAACACTTGATAATCAATGATTTATAAAAAATCAAGCGATATTGCCCGACTTATTAAAAAAAGTACATTAAAAATGCTTTTAAATTTCCAAATCCAACAAGCCATTCAAACCGGCAATCTTGATGATTTAGAAATCGCCTTGCCCCAACAACCCGCTTGGGCAACTGCTCATACCGAACAAGGCGTGTCGGCGGTTTTATTGGCAATGTATTATCGCCAAGCTGCTATTTTACGATTTTTGTTGGCACAAAATCCGCCCCTCAATTGGTATGAGGCTTGTGCGGTGGGGGCAATCGAGCAAGCCCAAGCCATTTTACTAACCCAACCCGATTTGCTCAACGCCTACGCGCCCGATGGCTTTTATGCTTTGGGCTTGGCAGTCTATTTTGGGCAGCAAAACTTGGCAAAGTGGCTCATAGAACAAGGCGCAAATATCAATCAATCGGCAAATAACTCTAGCCAAGTTGCGCCAATCCACGCGGCGGTTTCTACCAATAACTTAGCAATGCTAGAGTATTTATTGATAAATGGGGCAAACGTCAATCAAACCCAGCAACAAGCCGTAAGTCCTTTGCACGGGGCGGCTCATAATGGTAACTTATTGATTGTCAAGCTATTGATAAAATACGGGGCAGATACTCAAGCCCAAATGTCGGACGGCAAAACCCCACTCGATATGGCGCGCGAAGCCCAAAAAACGGAAGTAGTGGAGTTTTTGAGTCAAATAATGAGCTTGTAAGCTGATTTTGTCTAGTCAATGTTTTGAAATTTACAATTTGCTTCCGCGAGGGTTTAGTTTTCAGACTTACAATTGCCCAAATCATTTTTGGGTAAATCGGAACAATGTTCGCAACTATTTGACTATCACCTAGTTTTAAAGATGAAAGTCAAATGATTAAATTCCCCCAAATTTTGATAAAGAAAATTTATATACTAAGCATCAGTCTTGGCTTGGCTTATGGGGCAATTGCCCAAACCCCCGACCGAGCCAACAGATTGCTTTTAAAAAAAGATACCAGCCTTAGTCCCCAAATAATTGCCGAATTAGATATGGGCAAAAACACGGCTTATCTGAATGAAAATGAAAAAGATATGCTTTTTCTGATCAATTATGTGCGGCGATTTGGTAGCCGGTTTATTCATATTTACTTTGGCGAATATTGGAATCGCTACCACCGCCAAGCTCCCAAAAAAGAGGAGGTCAAACAACTCAATCAATTGTTGAATGAATTGAATTTAGTCGCCCAAACCCCTCGGGAAATATTGCAAATAGACTCCAACTTATGCGCCGCCGCGCGCACGCACGCTCAATATATGGGCTTATCGGGCAACTTGAGCCATTTGTCGGCAGATGGTACTACGCCCGCCGCCCGCTTAAACAAGTTTGGGCGGTCGGGTGTGTTGGCAGAAATGTACGCACTTGGCAATTCCCCGCTAGAAATGGTGTTTTTGTGGCTTTTGGACAGCAAAGATTCGTCCAAGTTGCGCAATCGGCGCAATATGCTTCGCCCGGAGTTCAGGTATGTAGGGCTTGGATTTTATCAAGGATTTAAAAAAGGCAATGCCGGAGTAGTGAGTTTTGATACCGACCAGCAATAATCTTGCCGGTGAGTATAACTTGTAAATTGTTGATAATCAATAGATTACCTTTGTTTTCATTTATTACTCAATGTATCTCAATATTTTGGATATTTTTTATAAGTAATTGATTATCAGTTAGTTATGTTATTTTAAATATTTTATGTAACGAGCTGATTATCAGATACTTAGCAAATAACTCGGAACTACAAGCTAGAAACTGTCCGAACTATTGGTATCTAATAATTTAAAATCAAAAATTGGGCATTCCCAAGTTGGGTACAACGAGCGACTCATCACAAGCCGCTTGTGCCTTGCTCAACGCTAAAGAAACAAGGGTTGAGGGAGATTTATCGTTTATCAGTTGTTGATTATTGCGCCAAACCTGCGCCAGAGCAAATTTTATGCTTTGCCAATTGCTTTTTTGAATCAAAATATCTCCTAATTCGGGAGATTCTTCGGTTTGAGCCAATATAATTTCTAATTGTGATAATTTATTTTGGGCATCTTCATATTTTTGTTGAGCTTCTTGGGCTAATTGCTGGGCTTGTGCGAGGTCAAAATCGACTTTGATGCCAAGTCTAAATAACTCCTGTGGTTCATCGGCTTGCCAATAAAACTGCATTGATTTTTGCCACAAATCTGCCTCAAAAGGCAAACCTTGCCCCAAGCCCAGGTTAGGATTGCGCAAATAAATCACTCGATTTTTTAGATGATTTACGATTTCGTAAGGACAAACGGGTAGTTTTTCCAAAAAAACCTGCACTTTATTTTTGTCCACACAATCAGGATTTAGATAATCAGGTAATTCATTGATACTCGATAAGTTATTATAATTATCAATCTCATTGCTCAAAAAATCCCAATTGAATTGCGCCGGTAATATTTCTTTGAAATAAACTTCCAACTTTAGATTGTAATAAGTAAGCCAATTGTGTATATTCATTACTCAAGCATTTGATTATCAAATATTTACGAAATCAATACTTCGGACATTTTTTATAAGTAATTGATTATCAGATAGTTATGCTATTTTAAATATTTTATGTAACGAGCTGATTATCAGATACTTAGCAAATAACTCGGAACTAGAAACTAGAAACTGTCCGAACTATTGGAAATAAATATGCTCAAAATTAAATAGTTTTTTAAAATTTCTTGACTTTGGACTGAGGCACACAGTCCAACCTAATTCCTGAAAAGTGGTGAAGAACCTTTTTAAAGGTTCTTCACCACTTTTCAGGAGTGAAAATCTTTTTTCTGAAATTTATCAATTTCAGTGATTCTGAGCATTAATGAACCAAGCGATAGCTTGGTGAA
>JALONJ010000632.1 GCA_025455045.1 Microscillaceae bacterium
TGGGCAAGCTATACCGGCTTGAGTTTGACCGGCTCGCTTTGGGAAATGGATCCTTTTACGGGTGAGCGACACATTCAATTAAAAAATTTGGTGCTTCCGGCTTTTACTTTGGCACTGCGTCCGTTGTCTATCATTGTGCAATTGACTCGAAGCTCAATGTTAGATGTGCTTTCGCAAGATTATATTCGGACGGCTCGCGCCAAGGGTCTCTTATTTCACCAAGTAATTTTAAAACACGCCCTCAAAAATGCCCTCAATCCGGTGATAACGGCGGTTTCGGGTTGGCTGGCTTCGCTGATGGCCGGCGCGTTTTTTATTGAATATATCTTCAACTGGAAAGGCTTGGGAAGAACCACCATTCAAGCCGTACAAACGCTTGACCTGCCGATTGTAATGGGTGCAACCATTGTCATTGCTTTTATTTTTGTAATTACCAATATTGTGGTTGATATTTTGTACGCTATGATTGACCCACGAATCCGTTTAGATGCCTGATAAGTAATTCTACTTTGGCATTTTAAATGATGAGTGGGAAAATTTTAAACTATAGTTTAGGTATGGGCGCATTTCAAATTTACGCGTTTCTATTGCCTCACCCTAGCCCTCTCCAAAGGAGAGGGTTGTAGGTAGTAAATTTGAAATGCGCCCTTTAGGTATTTCCTCGAATATTTGTCTTAAATTGTATTTTTCTATGTTTGCTATGTTTCTATGTGGTTCAAAAATTGAAAGTGCCAAAGTAGAAGTAAGCAGTTAGGAATTAATAATTGGGAATTAAAAATTATGTAATTGCCTGATTTTCAAATAATTATGTTTTTAAAAAGATTCTTTGCTCAGTTTCAAAAAATTCTAGCTTTATCCTAAGCCTAAACTCATTTGCGCGCGCAGGCTAGGCAGCCCGTGTTACAATTTTCCGGCAAAGTGATGAAAAACCACCCCTCACATCTCACTCCCCGCTCTTAAAAAATTACACTTTTTTCTTAATCATCATACTAAAAAGGCTATAAATACCTAACTTTGCAAACTTATTGGCTGTGGGCAGTATTTTTCGCCATTCCTGCCCCATTTATTTTTCAAATTAAAACAAAAAAAGATGGTATATATTTGTCGAAAAGAAAATTTCAACGCCGCCCACCGCGTCTATAACCCCAAGTGGAGCAAAGCCCAAAATGATGATGTATTTGGACCTTGTGCCAACGAATACTACCACGGGCATAACTTTGAACTGATTGTAACCGTAAAGGGTAAACCCCAACCCGAAACCGGCTGGGTAATGGATATGAAAAAACTGGGGCAATTGGTACGCCGCGAAGTTACGGACAAGCTTGACCACAAAAACTTGAATATGGATGTCGACTTTTTAGCCGGCAAAATTCCGACTTGTGAGGTATTGATTATCGAGATTTGGAAAATTTTAGCTCCCAAAATCTCGGCAATTACCGACCGACAAGCCCAGCTTCACTCACTCAAACTCTACGAAACCGCCAACAATTTTGTGGAGTATTTTGGGGAAGAATAAGCTGGATTTGGGCTAAAATCAGCAAAGTTTTGCTAGAGTTTTGTGCGCAATGCTTTGCTGATTTTTGTAAATAATTGATAATCAAGTATTTAGTAAGTTCAATATACTCAAGTATTTAGACTAACCGACTTTGTTTTTAAAAACTCAAAACAGTTTTTTCGGCATCATTTTTTAGCGTGCCTTTGCGCCCGCAAATGACGGTCATATTGTGGATTTCGTGTCCGATAGGAAAGTCATAGGCAACCGGATAGTGGTATTCGCTGACTAAATCGGCAATGACTTCATACACAGTCTTACCAAAGCCGACTTCATTGTCTTTTACTTTGCTAAATTGCCCCAACACCAAAGCTGCTAAGTTTTTTAGTTTACCGGCGCGATACAAGTGAATCATCATTCTATCCAAATGATATACATACTCATCAACATCTTCCAAAAACAAGATTTTTTGTTGGGTATTGACCTCCGATACCGTGCCGATGGTGTTGGCAAACAGCGACAAATTGCCGCCTATCAACTCACCCGAAGCCTCACCCAAGCGATTGAGGGGGTGCGCCGGATTTTCAATAGGCATCGGATTGCCAAATAGGCTCTGGTGTAGGCTCTCGATGGTTTGTTCGGTTTGTTTGGGAAAAAGCAAAGGCATAATGCCGTGCATACTCTCAATACCCAAATTTTGAAGATGGCAATGCAAAACCGTAATATCGCTAAAGCCAACTACCCATTTGGGGTATTGCAAAAACTGCGTGAAATCGAGCTTATCCACAATTCGAATTGTGCCATATCCACCTCGAGCGCACATAATCGCCTTGAGGTCAGGGCGGTCGAGCATTGTCTGGAGGTCTTCGGTACGTTCTTGGTCGGTACCGGCAAACTGATTAAAAGATTTGTAAAGGTTTTTGCCCAACACTACTTCCAGCCCCCAATTTTTTAGGATACTAATTGCCATTTCCATTTCGGGCTGGCTTACTCGTTTGGCAGGGGCAACTATGCCTATTTTGTCGCCTATTTGTAAAGGAGTAGGAGTAATCATTGTGTAGTGAATAAATTTTTCAAAAAAAGTGATTTTTTTATAGCAAGTATAACAAAAATAGGCTTAAATTATTGAAAATCAAATGCCGATTAGTAGGTGGGTGATTAACAAATATTTTGTTTTTCTTGGTAGAGGTGTTATCCAAATCACGGGGATTTTGATTGCAGAACCAGATTAGTATGAATGTTTTTGATCTATTATTGAAAAAATACAAAATAGCTTTTACTATTTTTAAAAATAATCATAAAACACGAGATAACTATTTGGTTATCAGCATATTAATTTCAAATCATATAGACACATAAAACCGTCTTTTTTTAATTATTGAAATTATACAATTTTTTATTCTGCGTAATATCCTCTTTTTTTAAAGATTAATTTTCAATAATTTGGTTCTTCACCACTTTTCAGGAATGAAAATCTTTTTTCTGAAATTTATCAATTTCAGTGATTCTGAGCGAAGCGAAGAATCTGAAACTCTTGATAA
>JALONJ010000633.1 GCA_025455045.1 Microscillaceae bacterium
GAACGCTTGAAAAGAAGTTTGATAATTCCATCACAATATTTTATTTCGCAAAGATATTCCTTTTTTTTAGAAATTAACATTACTGCCCTCCGGGGGCAGGGGCTTAGAAACCAGAAACTGTCCGAACTATTGTACAGTGAGAATTACTGATGAACAATAATTGAGCCTATATACCCTTTCAAACATACTTTTCGGCTATCAATCGCAAGCCGTCGAGTGTAAGATTGGGGTCAATTTCGTCAAATACCGTCCGTAATTCGGGAATTACCGATGATAAACCACCCGTAGCCACTACATAGCACTTCTCATTCAACTCTTTTTGAATCCGATTGACTAGCGACTCCACCAAACCAATGTAACCCCACAACACCCCGGCTTGCAAAGCCGTAACCGTGTTTTTGCCGATTGCCGACTCGGGCATTTCCAAAGGAACTACCGGCAATTGGGCGGTGCTTTTGAACAAGGAATACATCGCAGTTTTAAGCCCGGGCGCAATTGCCACCCCCAATATTTGCCCTTCGGACGACACCGTAGTAAAAGTAAGAGCCGTCCCAAAATCGACAATAACACAAGCCTGCCCACATTTCTCAAAACCGGCTACCGCATTGGCAACCAAATCAGAACCTATTTCGTGGGGGCGTTCAATTGCCAGTTTGAGTTTGGGATACACTTCCGGGCCTATGACCAATGTATCTTGCGCAAACAACTGCGACAAGGCATTTTTTAAAACCGAAGTCAAAGGTGGTACTACACTACTCAAAACCAAAGATTTTACTTGGGCAAAAGGTAAGTTATTTTCCAAAAAATACTCACTAATATCCAAAGCGTAGGCTTCGGCGGTTTTTTCATACGAAGTTTCTATCCTAAATTGATGAGTCCATTGACCGGCTTGGTAAATTCCAAAAACTAAATTGGAGTTGCCTATATCGGTTGCTAATAACATATTTTTTAAACTTTAAAATGAGCGTAAATATTGTCAAATAAATAGCGAATAATGTAGAGTGAATAGTTTTATTCTTCCGGCTTTTTGGCGCGAGGGCGTTGAAATCTCCAACAAACTCTCAAGTCGTCATCTTGAAAAGAACTTTGTTAAATTGCTATCCTTCAAAAAAGCTGCAATTATTTGATAATCCGCCTTTGTAACAAGAAATAAATAATGCGTACAGTATTTTTTGATAACATATTGATTTTCAGGTAATTACAAAATTATTCATTTTACATTATTCACTATTCATTCTTTTGTAAATTTTTGTTCAAATAAACCATTTATTTTGAACAACAAAAATTCTAAAAAATTAATTTTTCGCCAAAAATTACTACATTTGAACCCATAGAACCAAAATTTTTTTATTTGGAATGTATAACGACAAAAATTTTCGCTTTGGCAATCATACCGATATCGGACGCATTCGCAAGCAAAATGAAGACTATATGGGTTATTTTGAAAATCAAAATGGCATCTTCTTCGTCGTGTGTGATGGTATGGGCGGACACGTAGGCGGGGCGGTTGCTTCGCAAACTGCCGTTCAGAGCATTCGAGATTACTTTGAGCGTGAGCATTATGACGTGCCAAGCGAAGCCATTTATCAAGCCATTCAGTATGCCAATCAGCAAATTTTTCAAAAAGCCCAATACAATCTTGACCTACGCGGAATGGGTACAACGTGCGTATTGGTAATGCTTCGCGGCGGCAAACTGTATTATGGACACGTGGGCGACAGTCGTTTGTATTTGCACAATTTTGGTAAATCGCGCCGCCTCACCCGCGACCACTCGGTGGTGCAAGCCTTGATTGACCAAGGCGTTTTGAGCGAAGATGATGCCGAAAACCACCCACGCCGCAATGAGCTTTTGCGGGCTTTGGGAACCCAAAGTTTTGTCGATGTAGAGGTCAGTCAAGAGCCGATTATCCCCAAACGAGACGATATTTTTATGCTATGCTCCGATGGCTTGAATAGCCTCGTGAGCGATGCCGGTATTGAAGAAGTATTGAACACCCGTCTCGACCCGCAACAAAAAGCAATGCGCCTCGTCGAGACCGCCAATGCGCTGGGGGGCTACGACAATATCACGGTGCAAGTCATAGAGTTTACCAGCGACTCCAAAACTACCGTAAACGTAGCGCAAAACACCAATTTTTCGCCCATTGGTGATTCCAAATTGGCAATGAAAGGCAGTATCGAACCCGATTACATAGAGCCTTTGTCCGAAATACGCACAAAAAAAAAATCTAAACTACAAAACTCCTTCCAAGAAGCCATCAATCTTGACCTGAGCGATGTCGAAGCCGACTATCGCCCCTTGATGTTTAGGGTGTTTTCGGGTTTGGTTTTGGTGGTTTTTTTATATGTATTGTATCAAAATACGTTGGGGTCTTTGAATTTGCTAGGCAGTAGCGGCGATTTGCGGGTAGATAGCCTCAAAGCCTTGGATATTGAACAAAGGTTTTATACTTATTTTTGGAATGCCAGTCCCGGCTTGCAAAAAGTAAAAAATACCATTGACCAAACCAAAAAAACCATTGACGACACCCGAAAAACTTTGCAAGAAATTAGAGATTTCAAACAAAAGTTTTTGGATAAATTTAACCACCGCCAAGTGCGCAACTCTTTGGGCGAGGAAAAACTGAACGAATTGGCGCGCCGCTATCGTACCAAAATCGAGTGGATTTTGAAAGCCAATCAAGTGAAATCAGAATCGGAATTAAAGCAACTCGATACCCTCATCGTACCTTTGGAAGAACCCCCAACTTTGCCCAATCAACCCGCGCCGACAGATTCTACCGCGAAAAAACAATGAGTGTGGTCGAGTATTTTGAGAATATATAAAAAAAACAGTGCATTTTTTTTAAGGAACAGATTCAAAATAAAGTAACACTTTTAAAAATATAATTAATTGAAAATCAGGCAATTAAATAATTCCTAATTAACGTGAATATTTTAGTAACTATTTGATAATGAGCTAATTATGATGTAAAAATACGCTTTTTTTGACAAATCATCAATTATTTTAAAAATAAAA
>JALONJ010000634.1 GCA_025455045.1 Microscillaceae bacterium
ATTTGATTATTGAGCATTATCAATTACTACACCAATTAAAAATAATGGTAGTTAAGTGATTGATTATCAGCACTTTAAAATTCTGTAGGGAGATTAGCCTTCGGAGAGGGCAGGGTGGGGCAAAAGAAATGCGTAAATTTGAAACGCACCCCTTCAGCATTATTTATTAAACCATTTCAATTCTCGAAAATAGTCTTTGAGAGTATCGGTTGAGAGTTTGATTTTGGGCAAGATATTCTCGAGCGGATTGCGGCTCTCTAGTCTGCCTTTGGCATCGAAGTGGACTTTGAATTTAAACTTGCCTTTGCTGACCTGCAATCCGGCTTTGCTACCTCTGCGGGCTAGTTGTACGTTTTTTTTTTCGTCTTCAAAATCCAAATCTTCCTCATCATCGGCAAAATCTTCTTTGGCACATACCCAATCGCGGGCTTGCATCAAATTGTCAAAAAACTTGATATGAATAGCCAAACCCAGGGCTTTGACGACCGAATAAAACAAAGGAATACTCTTTTTTTCCAAAAAATTGGTAGGATTGACGACTGCCAACTGGAGTCCGCCGGTTTGTTTGTAAAATTTGGGGATAAATTGCGAAGTAAGCCAAGTGCGCCCTAAGTCGGGGTTGGTTTTGAGGTCGCGGATATTAAAAATAATTTTTTGGTAGCCGTTTATCTCAGCATCTTCCAACACTGCGCCAAAAACCGCCTGATAATGCGCGCGACTTACCGTGCCGATGAGTTGGATAAGATAATATTCTTCGTGATGATTGACGAATCCCATCGTCGAACCATTGGTAGTTTCATAAATACTTTTCATTGGTGTCGATGCTATACTATTAATTATTGGTGCTATTTGATACGAATATACGGCGAATTACCACAAAAAGCCAAACAAATGTAAGATTATTTATATTTTTGCATAGGTCAATTTACTACTTATTGCGTAATATGTTGATTATCAGCTATTTATGCTAATTGATGATTTGCAAAACAGTAAATAATTGATCAAATACAATTAACTGATTGTCAAGTAATTACGTTTTTGTCATTCGCTTTTTAGTAAATCATACTTTTGAATGGCAAATTTTCATAAGTTTTAAGTATTTGAATAATGTATTTGTTTTACATAGAGCAATCAATTTTTGCTTAGATATGCCAAGCGCAAGCAGACAATAATCAGGTAATGAATACAGCTCAACGGGTGCATTTCAAATTTACTACCTATCACCCTCTCCTTCGGAGAGGGCTGGGTGAGGCAAAAGAAATGCGTAAATTTGAAATGCGCCCAGCTCAACACAAAAATTAAATATTTTGCTAACAAATAGAAAAAAATAACCAAAATACCACTATTTTCGTAGGCAAAACTGTCAAAGCAAGATTGACCCAGCTAGTCAATATGAGGTGATAAGATTATTGAAGATGGAACAAACTTTATTTCCCCTAAAGTGTTATGTAGTATTGCCTCGCTGGGCATTACATTCGTTTTACCGAACAAACATTAGCGAATAATTAGCCGAATGAAAGTCAATTTTTTTAATTATTATATGAAAATCAAAGATGATGAGAATGTACTCATCTCTTACAAAGGTCCTGTAACCGAAAAATTGATTATGGAGATATGTTCGGATATTCGTGAAAAACTCGGTACCAACGAAGAAGTAATCCAAAAGGTATTTGCAATCTTTTTGGAACTCTCTCGCAATTTGCTTGATTACTCTGCCGAAACTACCGCCCGATTTGGCAAATACCACGAACCCATCGGGCTGATTATTTTGAACGAAAACGACGAACACTACTCACTTACCACCGGCAATCTGGTCGCCAAAGAAGATTTTAGTAATTTTAAGGCAAAGTGCGATATGATTAACTCCCTCAACCGAGACGAACTGCGCCAAGCCAAACGCGACCAAAGAGTACGCTCTTTGGATATTGACGAAGCCGCCGACAAAGCCGGTATCGGATTGATGCGAGTCGCACTTACTTCGGGCAGCCCTCTAAATTTGGATTACGTACAAGTAGATGAAAAATATTCTTTCTTTACGCTATCGGTCAATATCAAACGATTCTAAAGAAAGTTATGAGTATGCAAAAAATGAAAAATATAGACATAGAAGCTCAAAAAGACAATTATTACACGCCCAGAGTTTCATTTAATGCGCAAACGGGTATTTGTGAGATAGCCGGTGAATCTTATTTGGAAGACGCGTATGCTTTTTACAAGCCCCTCAAAGAGTGGTTGGAAGAGTATATTCAAACGATAAGCCAATCCGTCACCCTCAACCTTAGCCTCACCTACTTAAATACCGCCTCCTCCAAAAGTATTTTGGCAATTCTCAAAACCCTGAAAAACTACCAAAAAACCGGCGGCGCAGTAAGCGTAAGTTGGAAATACCGCCAAACTGACATTGATATGCTTGAGGATATTGAAGATTTGATATTTGAATCCGACTTGCCCATTGAGCTGATTCCCAATGGAGCCTAAATATTCAGAGTCAAGCCTTGCGTTACAATATTTTAAAAACCTGCACTGTTTTTTTATAATTCATTGATAATCAATTAGTTAAACTTTAAAAAAGGTTCTTCACCACTTTTCAGGAAAATTGTAATGCAGGCTGTCTAGCCTGCCCGCGTAAATGAGTTGAGGCTTAGAATAAAGCCAGAACTTCCTCAAAGCGTAAATGAGTTGAGGCTTAGAATAAAGCCAGAACTTCCTCAAAATGGGTAAAGAACCTTAAAAAACAATCTTCATACTCCCTGCTATTTTAAGCGCACCATAAACTTCGTTTGTCAATCATCTACAACCGAAATTTATAACTATTTGATTTTCAATTACTTAGCTAATTGGTTGCGGGAAGTTATTGACAATTCGCCTTTGGCGGAACACGGTCAATGCTTTAAATGTATTTTCATTCAATTGCCCTAAACAAAACCCTAGCATTTTTGGTCTGCCAAAAGCGGAGTAAAAATTCATTTAGTCGCTCATATTTCGCCCTTGACAATGACCTTGCCGATTATTGGGATTTGGCACAGAATTGGTCAATTGATTGGTTGGGCAAATTGCTGGAAAAATGACTGCCAACAATCGGCAAGGCACTTTGGTAAACATTCTTTTTAAAAATAAATAATGTTGTTTTATCGCAATTGTTCGTAGAATTTTGGATAAATATATAAGTATTTGATAATCAGTAACTTATGAGATTAACTCGAGTAATTGTAAAACAGCCTTTAGGCTGTCATTGAAACAGTCTAAAGGCTGTTTTAATCAAATAAGCAAAAATTGAAATTGATGCAATGGAAAATAAAATTAAGATATTGATAGTAGAAGATGAAATGATAATCGGTGCAAAAATCTCGATGCAATTGAGCGAATTGGGCTATGAAGTAACCGGCATCATTCCGCGCGGCGAAGAAGCCATACTGCATATTTTAGAAAATAAGCTGGATATTGTATTGCTGGATATTCACCTCAAAGGGAAAATGGATGGCATCGAAACAGCTACTCAATTGCAAAACCAAGCCGAAGTGAGCATTATTTACCTGACTGCCAATGCCGATGAAGCCACGTTCAATCGCGCCAAACTGACCAAACCGGCGGGTTTTATCGCCAAGCCTTTCAAACAATTGGACTTACAACGCGCTATCGAGTTGGCAGTCAGTCGAATGGGAGTAAAGGAAATGAATGCGAATGATGAAGCAATGGATAATCTCGAGCAACCCACGATTTTGAGCGACCGTATTTTTATTCGCCACAAAGAAAAAATGGTGAAAATTATGTTGGCAGATATTTTATTTATTGAAGCCGACCGCAACTACAGTCATATTTTTACCAAAGACAAAGAATATGTTTTGGCAATCACACTCAAATCCATTGAAGAAAAACTGCCAATGCAAAGTTTTATGCGCGTTCATCGTTCTTATCTTATCAATCTTATCCACATCGACGAAGTAATTGAGGGCTACATTGTGATTAATGTAATCAATAAAAAATCAATTCCTTTGGGCGCGGGTATGCGCGAGCAATTGCTAAAACGAATTCAATCTTTGTAAAGCCCAAACTTTGCCGAGGTTAATTCTTCGCCCTTGCCGATGTCCTCAGCGGCAAGTTTATGGATATCAAACTAAAATCATAAGTCATTGATAATCAATTAGTTATGAAAATAAAAAGATTCTTCACCACTTTTTAGGAAAATAATATTTTTCTGAAATCTATCAATTTCACTGATTCCAACCGAAGGGAGGAATCCGTAACTTGGAGTAGCGCGCGGCTAAGATTCCTCGTTTCTCGGAATGACAAAAGAACTTTTCCTCGTTTCTCGGAATGACAAAAGAACTTTTCCTCGTTCAGCTAAAACGCTTATTATTTTCACTAAGATTCGAGAAGAATTTTGTTAAATTTGTAAAAAACAAGAAAGTAATGAGTTAATTATAAAATGTGCTAGTGTGCTGATGTAATACATTGATTATCAATTATTTAATAATTAATATTGTTTACTTTATTTTTAAATCATTCCAAACAATTTTCTTGATTAAAAATTTTAGATTTTTTTTTTAAATAACCTTTGAATGAAAATTCTTAACGCTTATTGTTTTTATGCAGGCTGTTGGTATGTAAGCACTAAATTGCTGACTATTCTATGGGTGTTTTTATCGCTACTTCTCCCATTGGTTTCCAAAGCCCAATCGGCAACGACTTACACTCCTCTTGGCAAAAGCCTTCAAACTTTGCCACTTGACACCGTTTTGGTAAAATTGGGCGATGCCATACAAGCTATGAATGGCCCAAATGACGCACAAATCAAACAAGAATTGATGACGACTTTAGCCCGGGCAAAAGCCACCAACCAGCCCTTATACCTAGCCAAAGCCAACCAGCTTTTGGCAAATTGGCATTACCGAAGTGTTAGCTCCGAAAACAAAGATTCTATCTATCATTATGATAATCAGGCATTGACATTTTTTCTTAAAACCAATAAAAAAGAACTTATCGTTCGTGCCTACCGAACACTGGGAATGGATTTGGACGATATGCAAAAGTACGCCGAAGCCGAAGAAGTGTATTTTAAAGGCTTAAAACTTGCCCAATCCATTGGTTTTCAGAGTGGTATCAACTCAATTCATTCTGTATTGAGCATCTTGTATTCACATACCAAAGACTTTGACTCAGCCCTAAAATACGCCAAAATGGTGGTAGAAGCCTACGAAAAAGACAAAAACTATCACCCACTGATTAGGGCTTTGATTAGCCTCAACGATATTTACTTACAGCTTGAGCAACCCCAAAAAAGTTTAGAATCCATCAACAAGGCGTATTCGCTTATCTCAAAACTGCCCCAAGAAAGCCAAACCTCCGAAACGCTCAATGTACGGGCATGGCGGGCAAAAATATACAGAACCTTAAAACGATATGACGAAGCCTTGGAAGATTATAGGTTTTCTTGGCAAGGCGTACAGCAAAAATACGGGGCTGACAAAGCCGATGGTTGGAAAGGCGGCATTGGTAGTATTTATCATTTGCAAGGAAAACACGCGGAGGCAATACCTTATTTGCGAGATTATATCAATCATTTTAAAGGTAAAAAGGTCAATAATCCCGAAGAATTAGCCCAACATAATTTCTGGATGGCGGAATCTTTGAAGGCTCTCAATCAAACGGAT
>JALONJ010000172.1 GCA_025455045.1 Microscillaceae bacterium
ACAAGTTTATTTTAAATATAATTTATAATTTACCGAAAAGTGTATTTTTTACATTATAATTATTTGATTATCAATTAGTTATAAAAATATTCACGTTAAATAGTGAGATAGTGAGATGGTTTTTAATTTCAGGGACTCGAGGTGAGAAATGTCTCAACAATGAATACAAAATATAGCAACATTTGTGAAACCTAATTGATTAATAATCAGATATTTATATAATTTTCATTATTCGTTTCGTGTACTCCAATTCCCAGTCCTTCAATGCTCTATTTCGGCAACTCCGGTTATTTGCGCATCTGCCCAAATATCTTCGGGGCTGATAAAACCCAAGGGATTGTAGGCAATCTCAATGCCTACACTTTTGAAACATTCATAAACCAATTCCGAACACATAAAAGCTCTATCGCGGTCAGCCTTGCCCTCTCCGGCAATGATTCGCTGGATAATGCGTTGGATTTCGTGGTGGTCATAGGGGCGGGTAATTTGGTCAATCCCAAAGCTCAACATCTTTTTGATTTTAGCCGGGGTAAGTTGGTTATGGCGAGCAATTACCAATCGGGCATCAAATTTTTCTTCGTCGGCGTATTCTTCTACATTTTTGATGTATTTCGAGACCGGAATCAATCTTACGCCCATACTCTCCACACTCTCTAGCAATAAAATTCGCTTGAGATTGTCAATCTTGACAATAATCCCCACGTGACTCCAAATAGAATGTGTAGCCCAACGAATGAGTTTGGAAACTTCGTCTTCGCCCGAATAAAAAAGAATATCGCCCGATTTGACGGTCTCGCGCAAAGATTGGTAAGTTACTTTGGATAAATTTAGCAAGTCTTGATTGCTCGCCATACCTTGTCAAATATTAGCTTCTGCTTTATAATAAATTGATAATCAAGCCTTTATGTAAAAAAATAAAGCTCATTGATTTTAAACTTTTCTTTTTTGCAAAAAAAATCAATTATTTCTCATAAAACAAAGCAATTCGTGAATTAAGCCGATTAATCTATAAATTATTGTTCGCAATTATACAAATACCTGATAATCAATTGCTTACATTCAAAATTACTCAATACTTCCCCCACATTGAGGTAGGCAAAGCGGTGGCTTTTTTGGGGCTAAATACCTGATAATCAAAAGATTATTTGCTTATTTACATATTTGCTTTAAATTTGACTGTTGATAATTTTGATGCCAAACAATTTAGAGCTAAGCACCTGATAATCAGGTAGTTATATCAAAATCATTTTTGATTCTTCACCACTTTTTAGGAATATAGAAAAAATATGCAACGACTTTGTCATTCTGAGCGTAGCGAAGAATCTGAAGTACTTGATAATCAACGCTTTAGATTCTTCGCTACGCTCAGAATGACAAAAAATCTTTTCATTTCTGAAAAGGTGTGAAGAACCTCATTTTTTAGATAACTCCTTGATTATGAACTACTTAGCTGACAACAATGAAACGGGTGCATTTCAAATTTACGCATTTCTTTTGCCTCACCCTGCCCTCTCCGAAGGAGAGGGTGATAGGTAGTAAACTCGAAATGCACCCAATGAAACTTATTTTCAAAATAATTTTAATCTAAATTTCACCAAATAATGCGCCGTTGGGGGCTGAGATTTTTTATATTTTTGCTCATTTTTGTCGGAATTTTGGTTCTGCTTACCTCTACCATCACCTATCTCTACAAAGACGATGTAAGTAAGATGGTACAAGACCGCTTGCGCAAAAATTTGAATGTCAATCTCAAAATTGCCAATACCCGATTCAACTATTTTACCAAATGGGGCGAACTCACGCTTACTTTTGAAGGATTTAGCCTCGAGAATAAATTTGCCCTCGGGCAAACCCCCTTGGCTAGTCTCGGTAGTTTGCATTTTTCGCTGAATATCAGTGAGTTATGGAGCAGAAATTATGTTATCAATAAAATATACCTTGAAGATGGCGAAATCAATTTTTTAATCAATCAGCAAGGCAAAGCCAACTACGACAGCCTTTGGAATAGTTTTTCGCTCACCAATCAAAAAGAATTCAAATTACAAAATTTGGTTTTGAATAATGTAAAAATCAGCTATCAAAATCAAATTCAATCTGAAAAATATAGCCTAATTGCCAAAAGTATCAAAGGTAAATTCGACACGCCCAATTATTTGAATGATATTGCCCTCGAGGGCGATTTGAGCGATTTTCAGTTTCAAGCCGGTGAGCAAAAAGTCATCGAACCCAAAGAGGTGAGCTTGTCGGGGGTGGTGGGCTATCAGCGCGCCAACCAACGCTGGCAGTTAAATTTTCCCAAAATCAGCTTACAAAGCACCGAATTTGTGTTGCGGGGTTTTTATGAGTTTAGAACGGCTGATGACTACGTAGATCTACAAATCAAAGGAGCCAACGGCGATTTGAAGCCTTTGTGGGCTTTTTTACCCAATCAATATGCCGAAAACCTGCAAGGGTTTAAATCCAAAGGCAACATTCAATTTGATGGCAGTATCAAAGGCGAATGGGGCAAAGCCAAATACCCCCAAATTGAGGTCGATTTCGGCTGTTTGGGAGCAAGCATTTTATCGCCTCATACCACCCGCCAAGTCATTGAAAATCTGAGCTTTAGCGGCAAATTTTCCAATGGCGAAAAAACCGCCCTTGAAACATCATCTATTCGCATCAAAAATATCAGTGGCACTTTGGCAAAACAAAAGTTCAAAGCCAATGTCTATTTGGTCAATTTTCGCCAACCTTATTTGGTATTTGATACCGAAGCCGGTATCGATTTGGGGGCTTGGTTGGAATACTATCCCCTCGCCAAAATCGACAAAGCCGGCGGTTTGTTGGGAATTAAACTAAATTTTGATGCCGAACTTGCCCAATTGACCCAAGAAACTTTGGATAAAAAAATGATTGTTTCCGGCAAGTTGGAATTGCTCAATGCGAGTTTTCAATTCAAAAATAATCCTTTGATTTATCGCAACCTAAACGCCCATTTGGTTTTGACCAATAATCAAGCAGAAATCAAAAATTTGAGTGGCAATGCGGGTGCATCAGATTTTTTGCATCAAGGCGCGGCTTACAATTTACTGCCTTTTTGGTTTGTCGAAAATCAAGAGTTGTACCTCAAAGGAAGTTTACAAGCCAAAAAACTGGATTTGGAAGATTGGTTGAGCAAGGCGTATCGCGGGTTTGACAGTAGCTCGCCCGAAGTCGAAAAATTTGATTATACCTTTATTGCCCCTGCCAACTTGCATTTCAATTTGACCTGCCAAGTTGATAGTTTGAATTTCCGCCAATTCAAAGCCCGACAACTTACGGCTGACTTGTGGTACAAAGACAAAATTGCCAAAACCGGCAACCTGAGTTTGCAAATTGCTGGAGGTACTTTGAATGTATTGGGGATTTTGAATGCCCAAAAAGAAAATTTTATCACTTTCGATGGGCGAACCATTCTCAAAAACCTCCAAACCGACCGTTTTTTGGCTAGTTTTGAAAATTTTTCTCAAAAATTTATTCAAGACCGCCACCTCAAAGGAGTTTTGGAAGCCGATGTACGCAGTAGTTGGGTATTTGACAAGCATTGGCGGGTCAATTTCCCGAGTGTGTCGGCAGATATGGATATGCAAATCACCAACGGCGAGTTAAAAGACTTTAATTTGTGGGAAGATTTGGCGCGCAAAATTGAAGAAAAGTCAAGCAATCGGCTGATTTTCAAGGAGTTGAAAAGCATTTTGCAAATTAGAAACAAAACCGTATTTGTACCCGAAATAGAAATTGTTTCGCCTAGCAATCCTCTCTCGATTATTGGGCGTTCGACGACAGACAAAGGCTTAGATTATAAACTGAAAGTATCAACCATCGGCAAGCCCTTCAATCCTAAAGCGAGTGCCTTGTTTCAACGAGGCAAATTGGTGTATTATTTGACCGTAAAAGGTACTCCCGACAACTACCGCATTGATTATACCGAAATCCCCGATAAGAATAAAAATAAGCTGGAATCCTACTGGCTACAAGAAAAACAAGGCTATCTCAAGCTTTTTAACCGCACTTCGCTTACGGCTACTCAATTCAAAATTGATACCCTCAAAATTGTAAATTTCCCTTAAAATCATAACTAATTGATAATCAGATAGTTATAAAATTATCTATCTTTGGATTTAATTCCCGATAATTCAGGCAAAACACTCAAATGTGTGTAAAAAGCCAAACCATAATAATTATTTTGGTTAAAACTAAACTCATCTATCACTTGCATTTGGAGTTTTTGGGTATGGGCTTGGTAAGATCTTTGATTGATTTGATTGATAAAAGTAATGCCAATCGGGTATTTTGCTTGCATTGCCATGCGCATTGTTTCGAATAATTGTTGAAACAAGCCCGTACCCCGATAAGCTGAATGGACACAAATCGGTCCGTATTGAAAAGTGTTTTCGGAGCTAAGTATTTGATTATCAAAGGATAAGCTGGGCAAACGACTTAGCATATAAGGAAAAATTGCCCACTGAGCAAAATAATCCCAAGCGGCGGCAAAAGTATAGGCAACGATTTCACCTTGCTCTTCAGCAACAAACATACCTGCCAAATTGATGATTTCCGTCAATTGCTCCGGCGTAAAAGGCGTAGTTACAAAGCCCCCCGCGCGCTCATTTTCGGGGGTATTTGCCAACAAATATTGTGCTTGTAGAGCCAAAACTCCCTCAATATCACCAAGTTGTCCAAGTTTTAGATTCATTGTTTGTCCTAATTTTGGAAGCAAATATACGATTTATTCAGAGGATAATTATTGATTAAATCTTAAAGATCTGCTCAAAAATGGCTAACTTTGGGTTTGAATTGATGGTTTTTTGGCGATATGGATTTAAAAATTGAGTTTTTTCAGAAATTACAGAATTTTGCTTCTACACTCAAACAATTCACTTTGAGTCCTGATAATCAGTGGACTATCAAAGGATTTATTGATGTGTTTGAAAATATTTATACCATTTCCTCCGACACAAAAATCATTTCAAAAATTCTTGAAATTCAGCTTTTCTCTAAGTTTTTAGAATTTGCCAAAGAAAATGATTTTGAGCTGATTTTAGCGGAAAAACAAAATTGGTATCCGGATATTTCTTTTGTCTCGACCAAAAACCCGAAAATTAAATTTGCCTTAGATTTAAAAACTACTTATCGTTTGGAAGAAAACTCCGCCTTTTGTAATGGGTTTACTTTAGGCTCACACGGGGAATATTTTATTAATCGAAGTAGTACCAAAAATATACAATTTGCTTATAATCAATATCTTGGGCATTTTTGTTTGGGAATTTTGTATTCTCGTCAAGTTCTTAGCTATTTGGAAGAAGCCAAAATTTATACTAAAAATGAGTTAAAATCAATTCCCTCAGTGATTGGTAACTTCGAATTTTTTGTTCAAGAAAAATGGAAAATTGCCAGTGACAAAAGTGGTAGCGGCAATACAGCCAACATAGGTAGCATCGCCTATATTGAAGATATTATCCAAGGCAAAGGCATTTTTAGTAAATTGGGCGAAGATTGGTTTGATGAGTACTGGAAAAACTATGAAAAGATTACAATTCAGAAAAAACGCCTAGTCAAAGATAAAAATAATCAAGCAATTGAAATGGAAGAAGATACTAAAATTACCGACTTAAAAACCTATCTATTATTCAAAGGCAAAACCGAAGATTGGATTAATGAACACATAATACCCAAAAAAACTATTGGCAATCTAAAAGAAATAGGAAATGACTAAAGAAAAAATCTACGTTCCTCCAATTAAAATTCAGGGCAAAAAAACGCAATTGCTTGGGTTTATCAATCAAAACCTACCTGCTAGCGATTTTGATGCTTGGATTGAGCCTTTTATGGGTTCGGGAGTAGTAGGTTTTAATATGCAACCTAAACGAGCCGTTTTTGCGGATAGCAACCCGCATATCATCAATTTTTATAATGCCCTCAAAAATAATGAAATTACCCCTTTGGTTGCCAAACAGTTTTTGCAAGAACAAGGAAAATTACTGTCTGAACGAGGGCAAGATTTTTACAATGAAGTCCGAGAAAGATTTAATCAAAAACACAATTCTTTAGATTTTTTATTCTTAAATCGCTCTTGTTTTAATGGAATGATTCGCTTCAATCGCAAATTGGCGTTTAATGTGCCTTATGGACACAAACCTGAGCGATTTGCGCAAGCTTACATTACCAAGATTGTCAATCAGATTAAACAAGTCCAGTTTTTTATGCAAAATAATGATTGGAGTTTTGTCTGCCAAGATTTTAAGACCACCATTCAAAATGCCCAACCCAATGATTTAATCTATTGCGACCCTCCGTATATAGGTAGGCACGTAGATTATTATGATAGTTGGGACGAAGAAAATGAAATTGCTTTAGAAAAGCATTTACAAACCAGTCAAGCCAAATTTATCGTCTCGACTTGGCATAGCAATCAATATCGAAGCAATGAATACTTGACTACAATTTGGCAAAAATATGCTCAAATTACTACCGCCCATTTTTATCATTTAGGAGGTAAAGAGGAAAACCGTAATGCTATTACCGAAGCATTGATTGTCAATTATGCAATTAATCAAGCAAAGGCATTATCAACACAACCAGTTGAAAGTGAACAACTTAGCTTGTTCTCATAAATTCCCTTGGCAATTCTTGAAAAAAACAAATTCAAAAGCCTATTTTATTGATTAAATCTTAAAGATCTGCTCAAAAATGGCTAACTTTGGGTTTGAATTGATGGTTTTTTGGCGAATTATAATACTGAAATCTAAGTGTAATTTACATAAAATTCTTTATTAATCAATTTAATTTACCAAATTTGAGATTTTTTCACAAAAAATATTGTTTCATAATTAAAAAATATATTTTTGTAGAAAATAAGATTATTTATTATGATTGTCGAGTTCACCGTTGGAAATTTTTTATCCTTTAAAGAAAATAGAACTTTTAGTATGGTAGGGGCTACAGCTGTAAAAGAGTTTGAAGATGATTACTCTGCTGATTTTAAGAATGTTTTTTATAGCCCAAATCAAACTAAACTTCTAAAAAGCAGTGTTTTTTATGGGGCTAATGGAAGTGGTAAGAGTAATTTATTAGCCGCTTTTCGTTTTTTTCGAAATTTCATCTTAAAGTCTTATGATTCAGAGCCAGATGGGGATATAGACATAATTAAATTTGCTCTAAGCACAGAAAGTGATAAAAAACCTGCTTTTTTTGAAATGATTTTTTTTGTGGATAATATTAGATATAGGTATGGTTTTGAAGTAGATAATGAACAAGTTTGTTCAGAATGGTTGTTTTCATTGACCTCCTCTAAAGAGTCGACCCTGTTTGTAAGAGAGTTTCAAGAATTTGATAAAGTATCTAAAGAATTTAAAAATACTGTAAAAACTCGCAAAAATTCACTTTTTTTGTCCAAACTGGCGCAAGATGATGTGGAAACAGCCCTAAAATTAAGAAGTTGGTTTAAAAATAATTTAATAGTTATTTCCGGCTTAAAAGATGATGTTACTGGTTTTACGATTGGTAAATTTTTACACGAGCCAAAGTTTAAAAATCAACTTATTGAATTTTTTAAAGTTATTAAAATTGGTTCTCAAAGTATCGATATCATCCCCAAAGATAAACTTGAGAATCAAGAAAGGTTTTTAGAAAAACTAATTGCCGAGAAATTCCCTAAAGATCTTACAAATGAGATAAAAGATGTTTTAAATGCTTTACAGAAAGTTAGAGAGAAAATTCAATCAATCGAGAAAGGTAAGAGAGAGGAAAAGCAAGTTGTAATCGAGTTTTCTCATAATAAATTTGACGATAATAATAATTTTTTAGAATATGCTATCCTCGATTTAGGCTTACAATCAAAAGGGACTCAAAAAATATTTAATTTATTCGGGTTATGGATAGATGCAATAGAAAAAGGCAAAGTATTAATTATTGATGAATTGGATGCCAGTTTACATACCTTATTAACTCAAGAATTAATTAAAATTTTTCATAGTAAAACTAATAAAAATGGGCAATTGATTTTTGCTTCCCACGATACCAATTTGCTCAAAAAGGAGATTTTTAGAAGAGACCAAATTTGGTTTGCGGAAAAAGATGATAAAAGTGGTGCAACTGATTTATACTCATTAGTAGAGTATAAAGATGTTTTTGTTCGTAATGATGCTTCTTTTGAGAAAGGTTATTTAGAAGGCAAATATGGAGCAGTTCCTTATTTGGGTGATATTCAAGACTTTTTAAATGATTTTATCTATGAGCAAAAACAAGAACAACAAGAAGTCGCAGTTTAACCCTAAGAATAAAGCAGATAGTGAAAAAGACCGCAATAATAAAGTAGGCAAAAAAGAGTCAAAAAGTACTGTAATTCCATTTTTGTCATTTAGTTTCCAATATTTTGATAAAAATCAAATACCTCCGGGACAAAGTTTTAAAAAGTGGGAACAGGATGGCTTGCTTTCAAGCTTTATTGAAAAAATTTTTCAACTTTCAAGCGAAAATAGAAAGACAGCTCAGAGTAAAAAAATGTTAAGCATTTATGGTGAATTTCCGCCTAAAAATAAAACTGATTTTAAACTTCCTGTTTTCTCGATTCCTGAAAATGCCGAATGGGGAACTATCCAAGATATTGGTGGACAAAAAGTAAGGGTTGCTGGTTTTATCATAGATAATATTTTCTACATCGTATTCTTTGATAAAGAACATAAATTTTGGAAATCAGATATTTAAATTTTGATATTTATATAATATACTGATAATCAACCACTTATAAAACAAACCTCAAAATCAAAAATCTCCCAATCCCAAAATTAATATGGCTCGCCCCCAAAAAAATGCTAACCAAAAAACCTTGATTGATGTTCCAGTGTCGGCGCAAGCCCTTGCCGATAAAGAAACGCCCTTGATGAAGCAATACAATCAATTCAAAGCCCAATATCCGGGCGCGATTTTGTTGTTTCGGGTGGGCGATTTTTACGAAACTTTTGGGGAAGATGCGATTAAGGCAAGCAAAATTTTGGGAATTACGCTCACCAAACGCCACAATGGTTCGGCTTCGGAAATTGAGTTGGCAGGCTTTCCCCATCACTCAATGGAAACTTATTTGCCTAAATTGGTGCGCGCCGGGCAAAGAGTAGCAATTTGCGACCAATTGGAAGACCCGCGTTTTGCCAAAAAATTAGTCAAAAGAGGTGTTACTGAACTCGTTACGCCGGGTGTATCGTACCACGACAATGTGCTGGAAACCAATCGCAACAATTATTTGGCTGCCCTGTGTCGCAAAAAGGGCGAAAATTATGGTATTGCCTTCTTGGATATTTCAACCGGCGAGTTTTTGACGGCTGAGGGCAATAAGGAATATGTGGACAAACTTTTGCAAAGTTTTGAACCCGCCGAAATTTTATATAGCAAGGCTTCGCGCAAGGAATTTTTGGAGGATTTTGGCAATAAATTCAATGTCTATTTTCTCGAGGATTGGTTTTTTGAATATCATTTTGGGTATGATTTATTGACCAAACATTTCAAAACCCAATCTTTGAAAGGTTTTGGCGTGGCGGAGTTTCAAGAAGGCATTGGCGCGGCGGGGGCCATTTTGCATTATTTAGCGGAAACCCAACAAACCGAAATTCGACATATTTCTTCCATTGCCAGAATTGAAGAAGACCGTTATGTTTGGCTCGATAAATTTACGATTCGTAATCTCGAATTGCTTTTCCCCCAACAATCCGGCGGCGTGGCTTTGGTGGAAGTGTTGGACAAAACCATTACGCCGATGGGAGCAAGAATGCTCCGCAAATGGGTTGCCTTGCCTTTGAAGGACAAAACGCGAATTGAAGAACGCCTGAATATTGTCGAAATTTTTAAAAATGAAGAAGAACTCGCCGAACAAGTAAACGCCCACCTCAAACAAATGGGCGATGTGGAACGCTTGATTTCCAAAGTGGCTTCGCGCCGCATAAAACCCCGCGAATTGGTGCAAATCAAACGGGCTTTGACCCAAATTGCCTCTTTGAAATTGATTTTGGAAGCCCAAAATCAGCCGGCTTTGCAAAAATTTGCCAATCAATTGAATCCTTGTGAATTTATTCGCCAAAAAATTGAAACCGAACTCAAAAACGAACCCAAGCTTTTGACCAATGAAGGCGATTTAATCAATGACGGCGTAAACGAAGAACTCGACGAACTGCGCGACATTGTCAAAAACTCGAAAAAATATTTGGACAAAGTGCAACAAAATGCCATTATGGAAACCGGCATTAGCTCTTTGAAAATTGATTATAACAAGGTTTTTGGCTATTATTTAGAAGTTACCAATTCGCACAAGCATAAAGTTCCCAAAACTTGGATTCGCAAACAAACCCTTACCAATGCCGAACGCTATATCACCGAAGAACTCAAGGTGTATGAAGATAAAATCCTGAATGCCGAAGAAAAAATCAATGTCTTGGAGCAAAAACTTTTTCAAGAATTGGTGATTGCGGTAGCCGATTTTACCCAACCGATTCAGCAAAATGCGCGGATTTTGGCTTTGTTGGATTGTTTGACGGCTTTTGCTTTGCTGGCGCAAAAATTCAAATATGTCAAGCCTATTATCCGCGAAGATAAAATTATTGAAATAAGGTCCGGACGACACCCAGTGATTGAACAACAACTCAGCGTGGATGATACCTACATTCCTAATGACATTCGCTTAGATACTGATAATCAGCAAATTATCGTCATCACGGGACCCAATATGGCGGGAAAATCGGCATTATTGCGCCAAGTGGCTTTGATTGTTTTGATGGCGCAAATTGGCTGTTTTGTCCCCGCCGAAGCCGCCGAAATTGGGATTGTGGACAAAATTTTTACCCGCGTAGGCGCGAGCGACAACATTGCTAAAGGCGAATCGACTTTTATGGTCGAGATGATGGAAACCGCCAGCATTATGAACAATTTGAGCGAGCGGAGTTTGGTTTTGATGGACGAAATCGGGCGCGGCACCAGTACCTATGACGGCATTTCGATTGCTTGGGCGATTTTGGAATATTTGCACAATCACCCCAAATTTCAAGCAAAAACTTTGTTTGCGACCCATTACCACGAATTAAATGAATTAGCCAAGGACTTTCCGCGCATCAAAAACTTCCACGTAACTATCAAAGAACTCGGCAATCGCATTGTTTTTCTCCGCAAACTCGCCGAAGGCGGCTCGGAACATAGCTTTGGGATTCACGTAGCCCAAAT
>JALONJ010000635.1 GCA_025455045.1 Microscillaceae bacterium
ATGCTGATTATCAATTACTTATATATTTTGTTATTTTTATAAATATAAAAGTTAAAATATAAAAGTTTTGTTCAATTATTTTACAGTAGGAATTGCTGTAAAGAAGCATTGAAAACATATAATCAATTGATTATCAGTAAGTTATGTATTCTTAAAAATGCTATAAGCTATTTTGAGCTTGAGATAGTCGTATTTGCCCCCAAAATTGTCATATACGGCTTGTAAGCCATTGAACTCTTCGGGGGATTGACCGCTAAAATAACTAACCAATTTGTCCAATTCACTTTGACTAATCCATTCAAAAATATCAATCTCATAACCATCTTCGTACAATTTGACCAAATGGCTTTCTATAGTGCTGACATTCAAGGGTTTATCATCTATTGTCTCTCGTTTTTTGGCAATATCTGTCGGATTTCGGATGCCTTCTCGATAGATTTGGTAAGTTACCAAATACGTAGCACCCTTGATGCGATTTCCGGCTTGGAACTGCTCTACCGATACTCGGATAATTTCATTGATAAAGTCTTTGCCATAGTTTTTGGCTTTTGCCAAACTGATGCCCGGAATTTTGAGCAAAGCCGGTTCGGTCGTTGGGCGTTCTTTTGCCATTGCCGTTAGAACAGCATCATCAAATATGATGTATGGCGCAACATTCTGATTATCAGCCATCTGCTTACGAAATTTCCGCAAAGCTTCCAACAATTCTTCCTCCATAACTTCGGCTTTGCTGCGGGGTTTGGCGGCTTCTTGCGCGGTTTTTTGTACTTCGGGGCGGACAAGATTTACCTTCAAACCTTCGTATAAAATAGCCTTGCTCAACAAACCGGGTTTGAGGGCGTAGTTTTGGTCATAAGCCAATTCAAACACCCCAATACTCAACATTTGTTGCAAGTAATCGCGCCAGTCGTTGGTACTCACATCTTTGCCTGCACCGAAGGTTTTGATTTGGTCGTAGCCATTGCTCAATACTTGTTGATTGCGCATCCCGCGCAAGACATCAATCAACAAGGTAATGCCAACCGAAGAATTGAGGCGAATACAAGCCGAGAGAGCTTTTTGGGCTAGTAAAGTCGCATCAAAAGTTTCGCGGGGGTTGAGGCATACATCACAATTGCCACAATCTTGCGCTAAATTTTCCGAAAAATAACTCAGTAAAATTCTCCGCCGACAAATATTGGCTTCGGCAAATTGCTGCATCCGGTCGAGCTTGGCAAATTTAAGCTCTTGTTGCTCAGGATTAGGCGTATTTTTGAGGATAATATCGCGCCAAGCCATCATATCGGCAAAGGTGTAAAACAAAATGGCTTCCGATTTTAGCCCGTCACGCCCGGCGCGTCCTATTTCTTGGTAATAGCCTTCCACATTTTTGGGTAGGTTGTAATGTAGCACAAACCGCACATTGGGCTTGTCAATTCCCATTCCAAAGGCAATCGTAGCGCAGATGACTTGAATATTGTCGCGCAAAAAATCCTCTTGCACTTGGCTTCGGGCGGTACTTTCCATTCCGGCGTGGTAGTGGGAGGCTTTGAAGCCGGCTTTGCGGAGTTTTTCGGCAACTTCCTCGGTAGTTTTGCGGCTGAGGCAATAAATGATACCGGCTTGGTTTTTTCGCAGATTCAGGAATTGAATTACTTTTTTGATGCGGTCGGTTCCGGCGGTTACGTGGATTCGTATATTGGGGCGATTGAATGAAGCGATAAACACCTGTGGTTCAATGAGTTGCAACTGCTCGGCAATGTCTTTGCGGGTCAATTTGTCGGCGGTGGCAGTAAGGGCAATGACCGGAATATCAGGAAATAATTGTTTCAAAACCTTCAATTGGGTGTACTCGGGGCGAAAATCGTGTCCCCAAGCCGAAATACAATGCGCTTCATCAATAGCAAACAAGTTGATTTTCAAGGACTTAAGAAAGTTTTGAAAGCTGGCGGTCATCAATTTTTCGGGCGATACATACAAAAGTTTCAAACCACCGCTAAGGGCTTGACTTTCAACCTGATAGCTCTCGGCGGCAGTTTGTGAGCTATTGCTATAGCCTGCTGAAATATTGTTGCGAATTAAGGCTTCTACTTGGTCTTTCATCAGGGCTATCAGGGGCGAAATCACCACACACAAGCCGGGCTGGAGCAAAGCCGGAATTTGATAACAAATGGACTTGCCACCACCGGTGGGCATCAACACGACACAATCTTTGCCTTGAATGATCGTTTGGATAATTTCTTTTTGCATTGGGCGAAAGGAATCATAGCCAAAATATTGTTTGAGCAATTCTTCGGGAGAAGTAGCCATATATTTATCGTATAAAAAATGAAAAATATTTTTCAAAGTATAGTTTTTGTTTCAGACTATTGAAAATAGAAAATCATTGAAAGTAATTCACCATCTTACCATAAAAACCATTCATTGATTTGTGCAAAGTTAAAAGAATTAAGAAAGATTGTCAAAAAATTGGCGGGTGTTGAATTTGTAGGCAGTCTGATAAAAGATAATAATTTTGAGAAATAGATTATCAATACAACAGTTCGTTGGGTTTCTAAGCCCCCTGTCGCGCCAAAGGCGGATTCAGTTCCGAGTTAAGAACTAACTACTTGAAAATCAAGTAGTTATAGAGAAATTTAAAATTTTATAAAACCTTGATTATCAACTATTTACAGAATAACTTTACCACAAAGTTCACCAAGGTAAACACAAAGAAACACAAAGTTCTTCGGGTACTTTGGGGGTATTTTCTCAGGGTTCTTGGTGTTTAAATAGCTTATTTTTGGATTAGCTTTTGCAAATAAAATTTATATAATTGTTTGATTTACAGACGTTTATACCACTTTTAATAACTACAAGTTAAATAATTCCTAATTCCTAACTCCCAAGTATTTACCCCCAGTCAAATATTATTTTTTTAGATTAGGAATGATTTAAAAATAAAGTAAACAATATTAATTATTAAATAATTGATAATCAATGTATTACATCAGCACACCAGCACATTTTATAACTAACTCA
>JALONJ010000636.1 GCA_025455045.1 Microscillaceae bacterium
TTTTTGCGGCTTTCGTTCCAAAAATTCTAGGGTTTCGCTAAGGGCAATTTAATGAAAAAATACAGTTAAAATGCTGATTATCAATTACTTATATATTTTATTACTTTTATAAATATAAAAGTTAAAATATAAAAGTTTTGTTCAATTATTTTACAGTGGGAATTGCTGGAACTGAACCCCCTCTGGGGGCAGGGGACTTAGAAACTATCCGCACTATTGATAGAATGAATAGTTCTTTAAATAGTACTATCCAAATTTCAAATATAAGTCAATGACCGTGTCTGCCTCTGGCTGATAATCAGCACTTTGCGCCTTAGCGTCTTGGCGCGAAAATAGAATTGTATGGTGGTATTAAAATAACAAATCCTCTTAAATACAACTACTTGATTATCAATTAGTTACCTAATCACTCGTATTACATTAACACTCTAACCTATTTTACTGCTATCTTATGCCTTAGCCACCTTAGCTCAGTTGGTAGAGCAACGCATTCGTAATGCGTGGGTCGCCGGTTCAAGTCCGGCAGGTGGCTCTTAAAAACTATTATTTGATAAACCCTTCAAGCTAAACTTAAGAAATTTTCTTTAAAAAATCCTATTTTTACCTCAATAAATTTCAAAATAAAAAATTCCAAATAAAATTTGGGATTTTATTTTGAAATAAATACCTTATATTTGAACCGGAGTTGATAATTTTGCAACTCAAAATCAAATGATGGCTTTTTGTGCCTTCCTCAAACAAACAAATCTCCTTTTTTTGATTCCCAAATTTTTAAATGGCTATTAAAGTTTACGATTTTCTAAAGTGAGGGTCGCAAATTTTGAAATACTTAATTATGATTGTGTAGAGTCTGAGAGTAATCGGGCAAATAATCCGCAGGAAGGCTGACGGATGCTTACTCAAAGGCTTGCCGTAAACGATTATTTTCAGAAAAACTCAATGAACAATTTGAAATTCGAACAAATTGCTTTGTCTGCCAATGTGCAAAAAGCAATTTCTGAGATGGGCTTCACCGAAGCCACTCCTATCCAAACCCAAGCTATTCCGGTGGTATTAGAAGGTAATGATATTATCGGACAAGCCCAAACCGGAACCGGTAAAACCGCCGCCTTTGCTATCCCGACTCTAGAAAAAATCCAAAGCGATTATCGAGGTGTCCAAGCCATTGTTTTATGCCCTACGCGCGAACTTGCCGTGCAAGTTGCCGATGAGTTTAAAAAACTTGCCAAATTTATGCCCAGTGTAGAAATTGCGGCTATTTATGGTGGTGATTCTATCGAAAGACAAATTCGCCAACTCAAAAAAGGCGTGCAAATTGTAGTCGGTACACCCGGGCGCGTCATTGACCACCTTGAGCGCAAAACCCTCAAATTGGATAATATTCATACCATTGTCTTAGATGAAGCCGATGAAATGCTCAATATGGGCTTCCGCGAAGACATTGAATTGATTTTAGAAAAAATGCCCGAAGACCGCCAAACTTTGTTGTTTTCGGCTACGATGCCCAAACCGATTTTGGAGCTTACCCAACGCTATCAAAATAATCCTACGCTTATCAAAGTTGTCAAAAGCGAATTGACCAACGCCAAAGTTGAGCAGTTTTATTACTCGCTCAAGCCTAATGACCGCGTTGAA
Organism: Microscillaceae bacterium; assembly: GCA_025455045.1. Taxonomy (GTDB): domain Bacteria; phylum Bacteroidota; class Bacteroidia; order Cytophagales; family Microscillaceae; genus JALONJ01. The sequence continues at coordinate 1,636 of JALONJ010000636.1, forward strand.
TTGATGAGTCGTTTGATCGAAATGTATGATGTGCAACGCAGTATCGTATTTTGTAACACCAAACGCGGCGTAGATGAATTGGTAAGCGACTTGCAAAGCCGCCAAATGACAGTAGAAGGCTTACACGGCGACCTTAGCCAAGCCCAACGCAATCAAGTAATGGCTAAGTTCAAAAGCAATTTGGTTACTGTTTTGGTAGCTACCGATGTAGCCGCTCGCGGAATTGATGTGGACAATGTAGAGGCAGTATTTAATTATGATGTACCTTTTGACCCCGAGTACTATGTCCACCGCATTGGGCGTACCGGTCGTGCCGGAAAGAGTGGTAAATCTTTTACTTTTTTGACCGAGCGCAAAGACCGTTTTCGTTTGCAAGACATCGAGCGTTACGCCAAAGTAAAAATCCAAGTCGGCGAAATTCCTACACGCAAAGTATTGGTCAATTTACGCAAAGCCAAATTGATGATTGATATTAAAACTGCCATTCAAAGCGAAGGCTTAGACAAATACAATCATATTATCAGCGACTTGCAAGCCGAAGGTTTTGATAATGAGCAGATCATACTGGCTTTGTTGAAAATGCAAGCCGGACATATCCTCGAGACCCAAAACACTCAGGATTGGCAACCCGAAGCCGTAAATTTGGGCGAAGGCAAAACCAAAGCCAGCAACGGCAAAATGGTGAGAATCTTTATCAATGCCGGAAACAAAGAAAAAATCCGTAAAGGTGATATTTTGGGGGCAATTACCGGCGAAGCCGGAGTTGCCGGACACAAAATCGGCGCAATTGATATTTTTCCCAAACATTCGTATGTAGATATTGATGCCGCCGAAGTCAATAAAGTTTTGAAGGTAATGAATCAACGTAAACTAAAAGGTAAAAAAGTCAATTTTGAAATTGCCCGATAAGTTGGTGGTTCAAAAAATGAATTTATAATCTTCTCAATAATTTGTCCCAAGGTTGAGTCAAAACCTTGGGATTTTTTTATGCTCAAATCCTATTTCCAAAGATAGCCGTAAGTTTCAAAAAATATTTCTTAAAGATACCAGTCAACAAGCTATCGGATTCATTGCGAATGACTAAATTTGCATAAGAATCTAAATCAATAGTTCGGACAGTTTCTGGTTTCTAAGCCCCCTGCCCCCGGAGGGGGTTCTTTTCCAGCAATTCCCACTGTAGAAATTTTAAACGAATGTTTGATTTTTTAGAATATTTACAAACAGGTTTTCTATAACTAATTGATAATGAGATGATTATAAATGCACTTTTTTACAACTTTCTTTTTTCTTGATAAAAAAGAAACAAAAAATCAAGCCTGCACCGAAACTATCCTGAATTTTTGAACCGAAAGCCGAAAATTCGCT
>JALONJ010000173.1 GCA_025455045.1 Microscillaceae bacterium
CATTTTATATAAAATCAATGATACACCTTTTGCGAAATAAATATCATATAAATAAGTGATTATCAGTCACTTAAACACAATTTAATAACGACAAGTTAAATATAATGAAAATATGTTATCTAAACTCCAAAGGTGGACACGGTCAAATAGTTATATTGTTGATAGCTATTCTTAAATCAGTGTTTTTTTTTAAGCCTTTGGAGTTATTTTTTGAAGAGAAACTTAAGTTTCAAAAAAAGATAAGCTATTGATTATCAATAGTTTACCTTGTTTTGGCTGGGAAACTGAATGAGCTATTTGCAGTGCTTATTTCAATTCAATCGAGGCCACTACTTGCCCGTGGTCAGATTGCCAATTGGGTATTTCGTCTTCGCTTAGGGTTTCATCAATCAAATGGTCATTAAAAACCGAAACATAACCCACTCTACCAATTGCGCGCGGGTTTTCGGCGACCAATTCCTGGCTTACCATAATATGGTCGAGGGCTTCATAATGCCCATTGTGGATGTGAGTAAAATACATATCGTGGTAGCTTCGGCGGGCTTGAATATCTTTGACGTGGTAAAGCAATACATCCCAAATTTGTTTTCTTACCTCGGCAGGCCATTTTCTAAACGGCGACTCGCTGGATATAAGCTGGGTGCTTACTGCCATATTGCCATCATTCAAATCCCCCAATACAATCACCGGTGAGTCTCGATTCTGCAATTTTTGCATAATTACAGTTCGCAAGGCTACAGCTTCTGCCACTCGACGAATGAGTGAACGAGCTTCGCCTCGAGCCTTGTGTATAGGATTGCCTCGGTCTTCGTCGTCATTGAGGTCGGGGCGTTTTGACTTGAGATGCGCCACAAAACAAGTAACAATTAAATCTTCATTGATTTGAATATCAGCTTGCAAAATAGCCCTCGAGAACGATTTAATTGGGATTTCGATGCCTTCCATTGCCCAAGTTTCGGGAAAATCTTGAATTACCCGATGGTTCAAAATTGGAAAATTTGAGGCAATACCCACCGAAGGTGTGCCACCGGTTTGCGGGGTAACTACCAAATTCGCTTGATTGAGGTGAGCTGATTTAGCCAAAGCCTGTTTGACGGCAGTTTCGTGCCAAACCTCCTGAAAACCTACAATATCGGCTTTCATATTGTCCAATTGGTGGGCTATCCAATCGGTTTTGCGATTGTATTCGGTTTGGGTATATTTATTTCTTTCATAAAAAACCTGCCCGGGCAAAGCCAAATTGAGCAGATTAAAGGTTCCGACTTTGAATATTTTGACACTCATATTTTCTCGATTAAGGTGTGGAGCTGAATTTGTGCAAATTACAAGTAAAAATTAAGCAACAAAAGTTTAGGATTAAGAAAATACAAATCATTGGCAATAAATTGTGCAGCAGCTTGATTATCAAAGGAGGGAGATGGTGAGATGGGGAAATTTCCTTCTATGGAATCAACACAAAATAATTAATACTTTTAAAAATCAAGCAATGATTGCAAAACAAAGTACGTACTCATAAATACATAACTGATTGACAATCAGGTATTTATATAATTATTAATGCTTGAATTAATACTGCTATACAAAATATGTTTTCACGCAAAGACGCTAAGACGCAAAATGTTGATTATCAATGATTTATATTTATCGATTTGAAGTTTGTATAGTAGTATGGCTTGAATTATTGATACCCAGGGTTCTACATATCCGGCATCATAATATCAATAATGCGTACAGTGCCTTGCGAGTTGAGATTGACTCCGGCTATAATCAGCCAATCGGTATTGGGAACTCCCACCATAAACTCAAAAATGGCTTCGTTGCGTTCTTCATCAAAACGAACAAAATTGGGGTGTTTGATAATCGATTTTTCCAAAAAATCTTGGTCAAGTTTGCCTTTGAACAAGTCCTTTTGAATCAATTTGTTGGCAGTAGCAATGCCATTTAAGCGGATAGAAATATTGGTTTGATAATTATGCGAAATCAAATATGATTTGCTTTGGCGTTGGGCATAGTCGACCATTTCTTGGGCAATGAGGCTATCGTTGAGGCAAGAAGTAGCATACGTAAATTGAAAATTGCCACTTTTGGCTTTGACCAAAGTATCATTTTTGATAATGGAGTAGTCGTGAGGTGCGTACTCAATTTTAGCTCCTTTATCGAGAGTTTGTAATAGTTTTTGGTGGGCGGTGGTTACGGCAGGTTGGGGATTTGATTTGTCTTCTTCGGATTTTTGCGGGTTTTTTACTTCCTCTTGCAAAGAATCTTGAGTAGGTGGAACTTGAGTTTGATTATTGGATAAAGTGGTAGGAATGGTTTTGTCTTCAGCCGTTTGGATTTGGTCTTTTTCAGAAGAGCAAGCCCCCAGAAGCCATAAGAAGATATATAAACTTAATAAAATTTTATAACCGTATCTATCCGTTTCCATTCAATTGGTTTTTAGTGTCAAATATTTTTTTAATCTAACGAAAATAAAAAGCAAAAAGATACTTCATTAACACATAAACAACATTTTGGCATTTAATTTTCTCGAACTTATAAAAATATTTTTCAATCTGTTTTGGCATTACAAAGATACAAAACAAATCATTTAGTTGATACAAGTCAATAGGGTTATTTGCTAATTTGTGAAATCAGAGCTTTTGGGCGGTGTTGGAGTTTTTCGTTTCTAGTCTCGAGTTGGGGGTTAAATACTTGTAAATCAAGCGGTTAATCAAAGTTGAAATTATATAAGTGCCTGACTATCAAATATTTATGATTTTTGTAAGGTTCTTCAGCACTTTTTAGGAATCAATTTTTCTGAAATTTATCAATTTCAGTGATTCCGACCAAAGAGAGGAATCTTAGCCGCTCCCTGCTATAAGTTCAGATTTCTCAGAGCTTCGCTCGGTATCTTCGCAAAATGTTCATTTTGCTTGATAAGTCAAATCTCACAACTCCCCCCCGAAAAAAGCCTCTTGATGAGTTACATCAACAAAAACAAATTTGTGGCTACTTGTATTGCAGATTTCCAAATGTTTGTGTTGCTGGACACGATTGGCTCGCGCGATGAGTGTAAGCATCGCTTGCAAGGAATGTTGGATTTTTTATTAAATAACTGATTATCAACGCTTTGACAATGACCACAGAGATAAACTGCGCGCAAACGCCCCACTGATTGCGTTAGTTACCCAAGTGATAAAAAATAAGCCCTTGGTTTAGGATTTAAGTTTGATAAATAAAATATATAAAGCATTGATAATCAGTTGATTATAAAAATTATACTTTCTGAGAAAAATAGCAAGTTGGTTTAGTAAAACGGCTTAGGGTTCGGGTGCGTTTCAAATTTACGCATTTATTTTGCCTCACCCTGCCCTATCACCAAAAGCAAGCAAGGAATGTAGTAAAGAACAATGCCATCAAGCCAAGTACTTGAAAATTTTAACTGATTGGTAATCAATCATTTATAAAAATACTCGTGCTAAACTAATACATTTTTGTCATTTCGGTCGCAAAATTTCACAAAGCTGTACTTGCCAATAAAACGGTCTTTCTTGGCTCAACGGCATTACTCTCTTGAAAGCAAGTTCAATCAATACAAAATTCTAAATTTGATGGTATTGGGAATGTCCTTCAAATCTTGAATTACTTGGCTGTCATATTCTTGTTCAATATCTGTGATTACATACCCAATCGTTTCATTGGTTTTGAGGTATTGTCCGAGTATATTAATGTTATGATTTGCCAAAACTTGATTGATTTGCGCCAAAATTCCGGCAGTATTTTTATGGGTATGAATGAGGCGATGTGATTTGCGTTGCTCGGGGAGTTGCAAATTGGGGTAGTTGACACTGCCAAAGGTATCGCCTTTATTGACATAATTAATAATTTTGTTAGGAACAAAATTGGCAATATTTTCTTGGGCTTCTTCGGTACTTCCGCCTATGTGCGGAGTCAAAATCACATTGGGCAAGCCTCGCAACTCGCTCACAAATTCTTCGTCATTGGTTTTGGGTTCGTGTGGAAATACATCAGCCGCCGCGCCCCATACTTTGCCCGATTGAATGGCATTGACCAAAGCCGGTATCTCAACCACAAAACCACGACTCAAATTGATAAAAATTACGCCATCCTTCATCAATTCAAAATGCGCCTCACGGATGAAATTCTTGTTTTGCGGGCGGTCATCTACGTGCAAACTAATGACATCGGCAATTTGTAAAAGCTCCTCCAAGCTACTACAAGGGGTGGCATTGCCCAAAGCCAATTTCTCGACTACATCATAGAAATAAACTTGCATTCCCAGTGCTTCCGCCAAAACCGATAATTGTGTGCCAATGTTGCCATAGCCGATAATTCCCAATTTTTTGCCCCGAATTTCAAAACTGTTTTTGGCAGATTTGTCCCATATACCTTGGTGCATCAAATTGCTTTTTTCCACCGTATTGCGCATCAACATAATCATTTCGCCGATTGCCAACTCCACTACACTGCGGGTATTGCTATACGGCGCATTAAAAGCAACCACCCCTTTGTGCAAGCAAGCCTCTAAGTCAATTTGTTTGGTGCCTATGCAAAATGCGCCCACCGCCAACAGACGGTTGGCGTTTTCCAAAGCCTTTTTGGTAACTTGAGTTTTGGAACGAATCCCCAAAATTTGTACATTTTTGATTTTTTCGCATAGTTCTTCTTCATCCAAAGCGCCTTTGATGGTTTCGACATTGTAGCCTTCTTTGCGAAAAATCTCGACGGCGCGCGGGTGGATATTTTCTAACAACAATACATTGATGCGGCTCTTGGGGTAGGAAATTGCCATAGGCAATTTATTGACATACAAAAACTCCTCAAGGCTTGGGGCTATGTGGTCGGCTTTTTCCATTACGGTTTCGCGCTCTATATTTTCGGTAAAGGCAAAAAACTTGTTGGCAAGTCCGGCTTCGCGGATTTCATAATCGGTATGCCCATCGCCAATCACATATACATCGCCCTCCAGATTGAGCGTTTTGAGCAATTCAACTTTGCCTTTGTCGCGCGAAAGCGGATTGTTGGCATCATAACCGGTGATATTGCCTTGATCATCATACAAAAAAGTATTGGCATACACATTATCGGCTTGAATACCGTACTCAGTTACAATGGGCAGAATAAAATCTTTGAAACCGCTCGATATCAACAAAATATTGGTGGAGTAAGTAGTCAAAAAGTTTTTGTTGCGATGAAAAGAATCCGATACTTCACCACGTAGTTTTTCAATCAATTTGGGGAGGTGGCGGCGGTGCGCTTTGAGCAAATTGATACGTCTTTGCAAAGATTCGGCAAAGCCGATTTTACCTGCCATACCCAAGTGAGTCAGTTCACGGATTTCGGCGATTGCCGTTTCTGGGTCTTCGGTTTCTTGGAGAGCAATTGCCCCCAACTCGTCTAAGCCTTCTACTTTGGTAAAAGTACTGTCGAAGTCAATGATAATATATTTATTGCCGTTTTCCATAATTTATTTGTTAGTCAATAAAGCTGTTTGAATAGCCCTATTTTATCTCAATATTTGCTACCTCAGTTTTAAGGTTTGCAAAATTACTAAGAGCTATTCGAAATCTTGTAAAGAAAAAATTGTACTTTTCAAGGAAAATTTAGCAGACTAGAGGACTAATGCCCCCTTTGGGTTTTTCAATGCTATCGTTAGGCTTGCCAATGGCTGGTAATCAAGGGCTGATTAAATATATACTTTGTAATCAATTGATTATCAATGAATTGTGTTTTTAAGTGCTTTCTCGATAATCATTGTGAAAAAATTGTCAAGCGAAATTATAATCAACTGATTATCAATTACTTATAAATCATTTGTTAATTCCCAATTCCTAGTTTTTCAATTTAGCATTTTTCTCTAAATTGCACCTTCCATTACAATACAATACAAAATAGTATGCAAAAATTTTATCTTCAAGAGCTGGGTATTTGAATATTTTTGTTAATTATTTTGTATTTTTGTTGAAAAAATAATCAGTCATAATGTTCACAAAATTTAGCTTTATTGATTTATGTGCTGGAATAGGTGGCTTTCGTCTAGGTTTGGAAAAATTGGGAGGTGAGTGCATTTATTCTTGTGAAATAGATAAGCAGTGCGAAAAAACTTATTAGGCTAATTTTGAGCAGGGTTTTGATGCTTATGATATTTATGCAATTGATAAAAATAATTTTCCTTATGCTGATATACTTTGTGCCGGATTTCCTTGTCAGCCTTTCTCGATCGCCGGAAAACTATTGGGTTTAGAGGATAAGCGTGGGCAAGTTTTTTTTCAAATTCTTCAATTAGCCCAATATTCCCAACCGAAAGTAATTTTTTGGAAAATGTCGAAAACTTGGTCAGACACCAAAAGGGCAATACTTTCCGACTGTTGTTGGCTGAATTTCAAAACATAGGCTATGAACCCTACTATTCCGTTTTAAACAGTGCCAATTTTGGCGTGCCTCAAAGTAGAAAAAGGGTCTATATCGTAGCATTTCGCCAAGATTTAGCGGTTTTTCATTTTCAATTTCCCCAAAAAATCGGCAAGATAGTTCCAGTTAAATCAATTATTATTGAAGGTGATAATTCTATCCCAATTTCAGATAAATGGCAAACTTATATTGACTTGTATCAAAATAAAATTTCTTTAGCTGAAGTTCCTTTTGAAGTACCCAAAACGCGCACTCATTTAGAAAGAATGGATAAAAATATAGATTTATCAGATTGTATTTTTCAAATGCGGTCGAGTGGTATTCGAGCTTTATCACTGAATAAACCTTTTCCTACGCTGGCAGTGAGTGTGAGTGGCGGCGGAGCTATGATTCCGATATATTCGAAAGAACGCCGTCATTTAAGCCTGCGAGAAATGGCAAGAATGATGGGCTTTGATGACAATTTTCGGTTTCCGATTTCACGCACCCACGCTATCAAACAATTGGCAAATGCAGTTTGTCCCCCAGTTATTGCAGCAATAGGGAGGGCAATTATGGCTAAAATTGAGTCTTTACTCATCGAAGATTTGGCGGTTTGCGAGCAAGTCTGAGATATTTTCTTGAGTGGGCGAGATAATCCGACTACTTTCAGGGTAGGCTAACACACAATTAACATCACAGCCTTCTATAAGACAAATATTGCAAATTTGCCATTTTGATTTATTACAATAGAAACACAAAGCTTGAAAATTGTCAATATTCTCGCTTTTCCGCCTTTTTCTATTGGGATACGATGGTCAAAAACCTCCTTTCTTCTATCTTTGGCATAAGTATCAGGTTTTATTTTGCTTTTCTCGAGAATTTTAGCCCCACAGAGATTACATTTATAATTTTGCTTCTGCCTAATGAGTTCCTTTTCGGCGTTTGAAGGCGATTTTCTAAATGCTTTATGACTAATTTCAAAGAATTTAAAATAGTCCTCGATTTTTAAAATATATTTTTGACTTTTACCACTTCTTCCACCTTTCAAATTATCAATCCAAGTAAACCCTTCTTCATTCCAAAGTTCACTATAAGGCTTATTAGCATCTCCGTAAAACTCTTGGATATATCCTTCGGGTATTTTATCTCCCAATATTTGCTTTATTTCCGCAATTTTATTTGAGCCTTTGGCTAAATCAGCTTCCGTTCCTTCACCATATTTTATCAAAATCAATAAAGAAATGATAGTTCGCCTTTTAGTTAGATAGATTTTGGTACCATTTTCAAATTCTATTTCATAACCACTCAAGGCGACATTTTTTCTTATTTGGAAAATATCTTCAATCTTTAGTTTTAACATAAAATTTTTTGTAATTTGTTGATTACCAATAGTTTATAGATTTTTTTGAAATTCACCCTTCTAATATTAAATAAACAAACTGAATTAATCAATATGGTTCTTCACTACTTTGCAGGAATTATTTAGCTTAGATGCAGTATAGTATAAAGTCGCTTGCGCGCGCAGACTAGACTATCTGCGTTATAATTTTCTCAAAAAAATGTTAAAATTAATCAATATTATATAATCCATTGATTATCAATTACTTATAAATCATTTGTTAATTCCCAATTCCTAGTCTTTCAATTTATCAATTTTCTCTAAATTGCACCTTCCATTACAATACAAAACATTATGCAAAAATTTTATCTCTCCCTTTTACTAATTTTTAGTGTAAATCTAGTTTTTGGACAAACCAAAAAAACGGCTTTACCCAAATATCCTTCGGTCAGTGCCTCTACTTTGACCGAACGCCAAGCCGCCGCCCAACAAAAGGAAACTCTCCGTCAAAATTCTATTTTTAAAGAATACCCCATTCGGAACATTGGTCCTTGCACGATGGGCGGGCGAATTGTGGACTTGGCGGTGAATCCCCGCGATTACAAAAAATTTTATGTGGCTTATGCTTCGGGCGGGGTTTTCAAAACCGAAAACAATGGGCAAACTTTCACCTCCATTTTTGATAACCAAGCTCGCTTGACGGTTGGCGATATTGAAATTTCGCCCGCCAACGAAAATTTGCTGTGGGTAGGAACCGGCGAAAATAATAGCTCTCGCTCGTCTTATGCCGGTTTTGGGGTGTATAAAAGCGAAGACGGGGGCAAATCGTGGCTGCATTGCGGTTTGGAAAATACCCAACACATTGGGCGCATTGTGGCTCACCCAACTGAGGTAAATACGGCTTGGGTGGCGAGTATTGGGGCTTTATATTCCAAAAATACCGACCGAGGCGTTTATAAAACCACCGATGGTGGCAAAACTTGGCGCAAAACTTTATTTGTTAATGACAGTACTGGCGTAATTGAATTGATTGTTAATCCCTTGAACCCCAAGCAGTTGTGGGCTGGAGCTTGGGAGCGCAGTCGCAAGGCGTGGGATTTTAAAGAAAACGGCGCGCAATCCGGCTTATATTTGTCGGAAGATGGTGGCGAAACTTGGACTCGAGTTACCAATGGTTTACCCGAAGCAAAATACATTGGGCGCATTGGTTTGGATATTTCACTTTCGCAACCCAATACTTTGTATATGGTCTTGGATAACCAAGAAAAATTCAAAAAAGCCGAAGAACCCGAGGAAGATAATAAACTCAAATTCAAACTCAAAGATTTTGAGAAAATGACCAAAGAAGATTTTTTGAAATTGAATGAAGCCGATTTGGATAGTTTTTTAATTAAATCGGGTTTTCCCAGTAAATATAAAGCCAAAACAGTTAAAGAAGAAATTCAAAAAGGCAAATACTTGCCTTCGGCTTTGAGCAATTATTTCAAAAATGCCAACGATGATTTAATCATCGGCGAGGTAAAAGGCGCGGAAGTTTATCGCTCGGATGATGCCGGAAAATCTTGGCGTAAGATGAATTCTTATCATTTGGAAGGGGTTTTTAGCACCTACGGCTATTATTTTGCTCAAATTAGGGTTTCGCCCACCAATCCCGAGGTAGTTTTTATTCACGGCGTACCGTTTTTGCGCTCCGAAGATGCAGGAAAAACCTTTAAATCCATTGCCTCCTATAATAAAGTTCACGCCGACCACCACGCCCTTTGGATTAATCCCAAAGACGATAACCATCTCATTTTGGGCAATGACGGCGGTTTGTACTTGAGCTACGACCGAGGCAATCAATATTGGCATTTGAATAATGTAGCCGTGGGGCAATTTTATACCGTGGACGTAGATATGGAAAAACCCTACAATGTCTATGGCGGTTTGCAAGACAATGGGGTATATTTCGGTTCTTCCCGAAGTGCGCCCGATGATGCCGAGGCTTGGAAATCAATTATGGGCGGCGATGGAATGTACGTGCAAGTGAATCCCAAAAACAACAAATTGATTTATACGGGCTTTCAATTTGGCAATCATTTCCGTTTGGAAAACGGCAAAAACACCTATATCACTCCCAAACACGATTTGGGAGAATCGGCTTATCGTTTCAATTGGCGCAGTCCGGTTATTTTGAGCAAGCATAACCCCGATGTGGTGTATTTTGCCGCAAACAAATTGCTGAGAAGTATGAACAAAGGCGATAATTGGGAAGTAATTAGCCAAGATTTGACCAAAAACTTGCCGCAAGGCGATGTTCCGTTTTCTACGATTGCCAGTTTTGCCGAATCGCCTTTAAAATTTGGTTTGTTGTATGTAGGTACGGATGATGGCAATGTATGGATAAGCAAAAACGGCGGTAGTTCTTGGGAATCTATCTCCGCCGGATTGCCCGCCGACCGTTGGATAAGTTCCATCTTCCCCTCCCCTGTTGATGAAAAAACGGTATTTCTTTCTTTGACCGGCTATCGATTTGATGAAATCAAGGCATATATCTATAAATCAAATGATTATGGCAAAACTTGGACTTCCATCAAAGGCAATTTGCCCGATGAAGCCGTAAACATCATTGCCCAAGATGCCGTCAATTCAGATTTGTTGTATTGTGGCACAGACGAAGGGGCTTATATCAGTTTGAATGGGGGCGCAACTTGGCAATTATTAACCGGCGACTACCCAAATGTGGCTACGTATGATTTAATCGTGCATCCGCGCGACCATGAGTTGGTTTTGGCTACCCACGGACGGAGTTTTTATGTAATGGATGTAAAACCTTTGCAAAAAATGACCGGCGAAAATCTCAAAAAGCCAATTATTGCCTACAAAGCTAACTCTTTGAAATACAATAAGCTATGGGGAAAATCGCGCACGCCTTACAGCGATAAAATTGAACCCAAAGTCGAGTTGATGTATTATTTGTCCACTGCCTTGAGTAAATTGAGTGTAATTGTCAAAGATGCTAATGGCTTGGTTGTCAATACTTTAGAAGGCAAAACCTCCGCCGGATTTCATACGCTTAAATGGAACGCTACTTCCTCACAAGGAGCTTACCTCCCTGCCGGAAAATACACTTTAGAATTTACAGATGGAAATGTGAGGGAGGAAATGAGCTGGGAGATTGGTAAATAGTTGTCTGCTCAAATTTCCAGAAAAAGCGTCAGTCCGCCTCTGGTGAGGGCAGACGCTTTTTCTGGAAATTTGCTATTTATTCAATTCATTTAAGAAGATTTATCCAAGCTAGAAAGTAGCATAACTTATTGATTATCAATTCTTTATAAATCTATTGGGGTTCTTCACCACTTTTCAGGAATTGCCTTCGGCAATTCCATTGAATTCTGAAAAGCTCTCGCTTTTCAGTGATTCTGAACATTACCAAGCAAAATGA
>JALONJ010000174.1 GCA_025455045.1 Microscillaceae bacterium
GCAAAGATAAACATTAAAGCTAATAATTGAATAGACTATAATAAGGATGTATTAATGTGCTGATTATCAGTTGATGATGATTTTAAATTACTCCATAAAATTAGGAATCTAAATCTTTCAACTTCTCATAAAAATCGCGGAACGACCAACAAACATTTCTTTCCACCAATTTCTCAAAATCCAAAACGTCAAGTTTTGAAGTTAATTTTTCAGCATCGGATTGATTTTTCTTGTAATCTTCATTTATCAATTTGAAAATTTTGCGTATTTCATTAGCCGGTTTGAAAAATTCTTCTTGCGGGTCAATCGCCGATAAATCATAGCCAAGATTGTTTTTAATAAATTCATTTGTCAAAATGGTATTGATTTTTTCAAAATTTTCATACATCGCCAACAGCCAAGCTTCAAATTCCATTATAGCAAAATGAAAATGAATTTGATTGGGATTGCTCATTTCATTCACTTGTTCTTGAGCCACCTCAATAAATTTGCTGGTTATGTCAAGGTCAATTTTACCACCTGATTTTTGGTCATATTTCTCAGAATATAAATCTCGCAAACCAATAATTGAGAAAAAGCCTTTAGAAAATAAATCAGTTTCGCGTCTTTTTATTTCGGCAAGTACCTTTTCATCATTACCTACATTTACTATCTCAAAATGAATTTTAGCGTTCTTATTGGGATAAGGATAAGGAACTTGCTGATAATCTTTACTATCCAAAGCAAAACAGTCAAAACTAATGTGTTCTAAATTAAAAATCTGTAGGATAATCTGTCGGACAAAAATTAACTCACTTTGACCTTCAACAAAAATGATAATTTTCTTCAGACTCATTTGACAGCTTGTTTTAAATAGTATTGAGAAGTAAAAAAATCAAAATTATCTAATCCTGTATAATCAAATTTATCAAAAATATCTTTTGAATTTTCATAATTTATAATTTTAACTTGACTGCCCTCTCGATGGATAATTTGCCAATATTCCAAAGGTATATTATTCATTACAAATCGGTCATTGGTGGACATAACTAATTGAATGTTAGAGTTTTGACTTTTTTCAATCAGTAATTTTATCAAAGATTTTGCTCTTTCATAATCCAAACCTTCGCCAATATCATCTATGACAATACAACCATTTTTACCAGATAAAAAATAATAATTTAGTTGAATAAGTAAAGATAAAGCCCGAAACATCCCTTGCGACATATTGATTTGCAAAGTTTCAGATTTTAAATCATTTTCTTGAACCGCCAAACCATAAACTGTATTGGCTTGATTAATGGGGGGAAAATAATTTATTTGACCAACTTCCGAAAAATGAATTTTTGAAATGTGATAGCCAATTTTTTGTAAATCATTGATAATCAAATCAGTATAGCTTTTTTTGTATTTTTTATACCCTAAATGATAGATTTGAGCAACCGTTTGAGTAGTATTTTGAAAATCAACTTCATTCAAATCGAGACTTGTTTTAGTTTGAAAATGATTCTTGCCTAAGTCTGCGCCAAAATCGAATCTTCGCAAGTTATTTGCCCACTCCGCTAAGTCTTCCAAGAAAGGATGTTGAGTTTTATCCCTTTTAGCTACACAAGCTACTTGATTTTTGGGGATTTCAAAGGCAAGCATTTGATTCATTTGGCTATAAAGAATCTTACCTTTGCCTTTTTTCCCTCTTTCTAAGATAATTTGGTTATTGATAATTAATTTTTCGTGAGAAATTTCTTCCGGCTTATATTCCAATTCAAAGGTTATCAATGTTTCCTTATCTTTTTCAAAAATCATTTCATAAAACCCGTCTAAGAAGTTTATATATCCTGTTCCACCAAAAAAAGCAATAGAATTACTAAGACAATTTAAAGTTCGGGTTTTTCCACTCGCATTTTTGCCAACAATTAAATTAATTTTATTTAGGCTAAATTCATCAATTGCCCACTCTTTATTGGTACTTTTGCACTCTGTATATTTTATGCTTTTTAAAACCATTCTACACAATGTTTTAGAAACCGATTGATTATAAACCACAAAAGTACTTTATTTCCAGTCTAATTGAAAAGAATTTTGTATTTGAACAATCTTAATTTTTTTCGTAATTTTGAATAAAATCTTAAGTCTTTTGGCAATACTTGAGAAATTATCTGAATACGAAATCGAGCGAGGTAAACATATCCCAAGTAAAAATCATTCTATTTTGCAAAATAACCTTATTTTTCAACTGAACTTAAAATATCGGGAGAAGTATCAAATTCTTTCCGAAATTGCTTTGGACTTACAAGAGTGGGAATCTACGCCGGATATTGCTATTTTTCCTAAAATGCCGATTGATTTTGCCATCAATCAAATGCTTCCTATTGCTTGAAATATTTAACGGGCACTTCAAACTAAAAATGAAACATAAGCCCTCTGCCTAGGCTGTAAAATTAACAAGGGTTTGGAAGGATTTTTATTGCGACTATTTTTATCTGTAAAATAATGTAACTAATTGATAATCAAATATTTGCATTAAATAAATTTTGTAAAAAAAGTGTGGTATTTTTCAGGAAAAATGCCTTAACTTTAGATTTCAGTCCGATATTTTTCATTGATTTATCGTGTGAAGTTTTCGCTTCGTTCAAACTTCGCACAAGGAGGAAGAACAAAAACCCCAATCGGCTATTATGCTTTCAACAAAGTATATTTCAAGCCAAATTGCAAAAAGCCAAGAGCAATCGCTCCCAACCCCATAGCAATCAAAAAAATAGGGGCAATGTTTTGAATATTGTTTTGATACAGCCAACCTGCCGTTATCGCGCCCATCCCAATTCCAAATTCCAATGCCATATACACCGTAGCCATACCTCGCCCTACCGCCGCTTTGGGGCTTAAATCTACCACCCAAGCAAACAAAGTGGGCGAGTACATACCTACTGCCAACCCAAAAATACCCGCCCCCACCAAAAGCTGAAATCCCGAAGATGCAAAACCAATCCAATACAAAGCCAATAGCAAAGTCAGCAAAGCCCATTTCAAAACAATCACTCGTCCGTAAACATCCGATAGTTTTCCGGCTAATAGCCTGATTATCAAGGAACTAAGTGTATAAAAAGTAAAAAACCAGCCTTTATTTTCTAAACCCAAGTGCTGGCTAAAATCGGGAATCACCGTAAGTATGACCCCGTAGGCAAACAAACACATTGCCATCACCAAGGAAGGCGCAAAAACCAAAGGCTCCCATATTTCGTCAGATTTGATTTGTAGCAACTGCCAGCGAAAGGGCTGTTTTGCTTCCAAAGTCTCACGCAAGCGCAATAAAAGCAACATCGACAACAAAGCAAACCCCGAGGCTACATAAAACATTGTATTGACCGAAAACTGTCGCGCCAATTCGCTACCCAAAGCCGGACCAATCGCCGTACCTATGTTGCTGATAAGCCCCAACATTCCAAGGGCTTCGCCACGCCGAGCGGCAGGAATGACATCAGCCACATACGCTGAAGTGCCGGTAGGCGTAAAACCCGTCGAGAAGCCGTGCATAAACCGTAAAAACAAAAAACCGCTTATCGAGAGCAAAAAAGGATACAAAAGCCCACAAACAAAGGACATAATCACCCCCATATAAATCACCGGAATCCGCCCAATGGTATCCGCCAATTTGCCACTAAACGGGCGTGAAATCAGAGCCGTAAGCGTAAACAAGCTGATAATCAGTCCTTTGTAATCTGCTCCACCCAAACTCGTCAAAAAAGCGGGTAGCTCAGGAATAATCATATTGAAGCTGGCAAAAAACAAAAATGAGCTGGTACACAGTAAAACAAACTGTCGAGTGTAAATCATTTAATTGGGGTTATAGGGCAAATGATGAGGTAATAAGCTAATTTGCTGATAATGAATCGATTACGTAAAACATAATAAACTTATCAATACCCACACACTTAAATTAAGTCATTGATAATCAATTGATTATAATTCATTTTGGAGATTTGTGTGCCTGAATCAACAGCCGAAATTATTGACAATATTTTTGCAAGTAATCTTCGGCATCGCGGAAACCCAACTGACTAAGTCGGACAAAATAAGCGCAAGCTTTGGATTTATTATTCAATTTATTTTCGGTCAAAGCCAAGCCCAATAGGGCATCTTGGTCATCGGCTTGGGTTTGTAATACTTTTTCAAAATCATTTTTTGCTCCCGCAAAATCCTGCATATTGTATTTGGCAATCGCCCGATTGTAATAGGCATTTTGATACAAAGAATCAAGCCTCAAGGCTTGGTCATAATCCAAAATAGCTTCGGCGGGTTTGCCCGCTTCGTCTTTCAAATTACCGCGATTATTATACAAAATTGGATTTTTTTTATCGAGTTCAATAGCGGAGTTGTAGTCTTCCATTGCTCCTGCAAAGTCGTCTAACATTCGTTTGGCACTTGCCCTGCCCAAATAGGCTTCGATGCTTACTTCAATCTCGAGCGAAATGGTAAAATCAATAATAGCTCGTTTGTACTCTTCGTTTTGGAGTTTTTCTTGCCCTTGACGCAAATAGTTGTCGGCTGATTGAGTCTGCGCTACCAATGAATGGGTTAGCCATAAATTAACCCCTAGAATAAAAATTATCCTAAATACATTGAAAAAAATAAAATTATATAAGTAACTGATAATCAATGAGTTATAAAAAAATAATTAGTGTTTATAAACTAAGCATAGCAGGGGGCAAACAGTCCCCCCACTCAAAAAACTATTCCAATTTCAAGACTGCCATAAATGCTTCTTGCGGAATTTCCACATTACCTACCTGACGCATCCGTTTTTTACCTTTTTTCTGTTTTTCAAGGAGTTTGCGTTTGCGAGTAATATCACCTCCATAACACTTCGCCAATACGTTTTTGCGGAGGGCTTTGATGGTTTCGCGGGCAATGATTTTTTGCCCGATGGCGGCTTGAATCGCTATTTCAAATTGCTGACGAGGCAACAACTCGCGGAGTTTTTCGCACAAGCGTTTGCCCCAATCGTAGGCTTTGTCGCGGTGGACAATTGCCGAAAGAGCATCTACTTTGTCGCCATTCAACAAAATATCCAATTTGACCATATCCGATTCTTGGAATCCAATCAATTCATAATCCAAAGAAGCATAACCCCGCGAAATGGTTTTGAGTTTGTCAAAAAAATCAAAAACGATTTCTGCCAAAGGCAATTCAAAAACCATTTCTACGCGGTCGGTGGTGAGGTAATGTTGGTTTTTGATAATTCCGCGTTTGTCAATACACAAGTTAATAATCGGTCCAATGTATTCGGCTTTGCTAATGATTTGGGCTTTGACATAAGGCTCTTCGATGTAGCTGATGCGGCTGGGGTCGGGCATATCTGCCGGAGCTTGCACCGTAACTATCTCATCGTTGGTCAAATAGGCTTTGAACTGCACCGAAGGCACCGTAGTAATGACCGTCATATCAAACTCGCGCTCGAGGCGTTCTTGCACAATTTCCATATGCAACATACCCAAGAAGCCACAACGAAAGCCAAAGCCTAGAGCCGCCGAAGTTTCCGGCTCCCACACCAGCGAGGCATCATTCAATTGGAGTTTTTCCATTGCTTCGCGGAGGTCTTCAAACTCAGAGGTCTCTACGGGGTAAATGCCCGCAAAAACCATTGGTTTTACATCTTCAAAACCTTTTACAGCCTCTTGGCAGGGGTTATCAACCTTGGTAATGGTATCACCTACTTTGACCTCTTTGGCATTTTTGATACCCGAAATGAGATAACCTACATTACCGGCTGCAATTTCGGTTTGGGGGTCGTGCTGGAGTTTCAAAACGCCGATTTCGTCGGCTTCGTATTCCTTGCCGGTAGCCACAAATTTTACTTTGTCGCCTTTGCGAATTGTACCATTGAAAATCCTAAAAATTACTTCGATTCCTCGATAAGAATTAAAATGCGAGTCAAAAATCAAAGCCTGCAATTCGCCTTGCGGGTTGCCTTTGGGGGGCGGAATCCGTTCTACCACAGCTTGCAAGATTTCGGCGATCCCAATACCGGCTTTGCCACTGGCGCGGATGATTTCGCTAGGGTCGCAACCAATCAAGTCGACTATTTCATCGGTTACTTCTTCGGGCATTGCGTGCGGAAGGTCAATTTTGTTCAAAACCGGAATAATGGTCAAATCATTGCCAATTGCCAAGTAAAGATTGGAAATGGTCTGGGCTTCAATACCTTGCGAGGAATCCACCACCAACAAAGCTCCTTCGCAAGCCATAATGGAGCGCGATACTTCGTAGCTAAAATCCACGTGTCCGGGCGTATCAATCAGATTCAAGATATATTCTTCGCCTTGGTAATGGTATTTCATTTGAATAGCGTGGCTTTTAATGGTGATACCGCGCTCGCGCTCCAAGTCCATATCATCTAAGAGCTGGGCTTGCATCTCGCGGGCAGATACAGTTTGGGTAAACTCGAGCAGGCGGTCGGCAAGGGTGCTTTTGCCGTGGTCAATGTGCGCAATGATGCAAAAATTCCGAATATTTTGTTGATTCATAGTCTTTTAACTAAAATATCTTGATGAGTAAATGATTGCTTAAAAAATGTTATAATAAAATACAACTCATTGATTATCAACCACTTGCATAAAAATTAATATTATCAAGCCTAAACTTTTTCTCTTATTAAGAATGCCTTTGCGGGTCAATTTCTCTTTAAAATAACGGGAAATATGCAAAATTAACTCAAAACTTCGACTTTGGGTTTAGATTGAAGGGAAAAATTTGCTAAAATGATTTTATAACTTGATGATGAACGCCTTGCGGAATGAGGAAGATGTTAAATTTGAATGATAAGCCTTGGATTTTTCTTGCTGACAAAATAAAATTTTCACAAAAACGTATTATATTTGAAAATAAGTAATTGAAAATCAAATACTTATCTATTTTACCCACACAAAAGAAATTATGTTTAAGATGAAAATTATTTTTACCCTCATCATTGGATTGTTGATAGGGTTTGAAGCCTTATTTGCCCAAAAATATGAACGAGGCTTGGGCGGATTGATTGATAACAGCGAAAATACGCAAAAGTATTTGGCTCTGCACCGCACCCTACCCGCCGGTACGATGCTGGTCGTCAAAAACTCGGCAAATGGGCGCACGGCTACCGTCAAGGTAATAGGCAAACTGCCCGATACCGGCGACAATGACAAGGTGATTGTCAAAGTCTCCAAAATCACCTACGATGCTTTGCTTGCCAAAGGCAAAAAATTTGCCGTAGAGCTTTTCCCTGCCCCCAAAGAAGTCAAAATTATGCACAAAGTTGAGGAAGGTGAAACCTTGTATTTTATTGCCAAAAAATACAAAATGAGTCTCGATAAAATCCGTGAACTCAATGAACTCAAATCCGATACTTTGCGCATTGGGCAAGAAATTTCGGTCATTACCAAAAAATGGTAATCAATTGACCGCCAAAGGCGTTAAAGCAATGCATTATGGAATTTTGATTAAATTCATAAGTTATTGATAATCAAGTAGTTATATTATTTTAAAGAATCTTCAGCACTTTTCAGGAAAAATGTAACGCAGGCTGCGTAGCCTGCGCGCGTAAATGAGTTTAGGCTTAGGATAAAGCGAGAATTTCCTCAAAATAGCTAAGGAAGCATTTTAAAGGCTCTTTTGCATCTTTTCAAAAGTCATTTTCTGAAAAAGAGCAGGGGCTTAGAAATTCGGAACTCAACGTACTACTGAAAAACTAAGCCCTCGGAAAATTTGCCAAAAAATCGGCAATCCCAAAATATCTCTTTAATTTGGCAACGCAATGGCTTAGGTCTTATGCTCTAAATCCGTAAGCCAACACACAAATATTCTCTAAAATATTGATTTTCAAGCATTTATGTATTGGAAATCTTTTTAAATTTATTTACAAATATGATTACTACTGACAATCACGTACTGGTCGACTTTATGATTTTGGGGGCAATGAAATGCGGCACTACGACCCTCGCCAATATTCTTGCCAATCACCCGGACGTTTGTTTTTCGGAACGCAAAGAACCCGATTTTTTTGCCGAAGCGCAAGATTGGCGCAAAGAAATGCCCGAATACGAAAAGTTGTTTACCAATCGCCAAGCCAAGTTTTTTGCCGAAGCCTCTACCAGTTATACCAGTTTTCCTGAGTATAACCTCAAAATTTGGGACGATTTGTATGAATACAACCCCAATTTGAAGTTTATTTATTTGATGCGCAATCCCGTAAGTCGAATGACCTCGCATTTTATGCACTTGTATTTGCGTGCCAAAACCAAAGGACCGATTGCCCAAGCCATTCAAGAGTTGCCGACAATGATTAATCGCGGGCGGTATTATACCCAAATTTTGCCCTATATCGAGAAGTTTGGGCGCGATAAAGTGTATTTATTGACTTTTGAAGAATTTTTGAAGGACAAAGAAACTCATTTGCGCAAAATTTCGGAGTTTTTGGGCTTAGATTTTCAAAGGTTTACCAACTATGACGAAGTACACGCCAATCAATCGGTGGGTGGAATGAAGCGCAATTACAAAGTTCAATTGATGCTCGAAAAACCATTTTTTAGAGCCGTAGAAAACGCCCTGCCTAAATACGTGTGGCGCAAATTTACCAACGGACTTTACTATATGACTCGTCGCAAAGTGGAAGAACGCCCCGAAATCACCGCCGAAGCTACCCAAATGACTTTGCAACTCCTCAGAACCGACTTAATTGAAATGGAGAAACTAATGGGCAGGCATCTTAGCGAATGGAAACTGCCCTACAAAGCTGATTTGTCGGCGGCAAGTTCCAAAGTTTAATTATTTCATCGCTAATTGATTATCCGAATTGAGTGGTTTTGAACTTCGGCAAAGCTTAAAACTTTGTCAAAGTTGAATGAAGTAATTTGCCTAAAAGAATTACTTTTGCTTGAGGTGCATTTCAAATTCACGCGTTTCGATTGCCTCACCCTAACCCTCTCCGAAGGAGAGGATATAAGGTGTAAATTTGAAATGCACTCTTTGCTTGAGTATAATCTAGAGAATTTAATTCCTTACAAAATACCAATATTGGTTTTGAACAATTTGACAGCTATTGCCAGCAAAATCACGCCAAATACCTTGCGTAATACATCAGCACCGGCTTTGCCGAGTTTTTTCTCAATCCAACTCGAGGCTTTTAAGACAAAGTAGATAAACACCAAATTGAGGGCAATGCCAATCAAAATATTCCATTGGCTGTACTCGGCACGAAGCGATAAAATGGTAGTCATCGTACCGGCTCCGGCAATCAAGGGAAATGCCAAAGGCACGATAGAACCAGCTTGTGAGGCTTGCTCGCCGCGAAAAAAGTGAATCCCCAAAACCATTTCCAGACCTAAGAAAAATATAACCAAAGCTCCGGCAATGGCAAACGAAGCCGCATCTAACCCAAATAAATGCAAAATAGAATCACCAAGCAATAAAAAAACTACCATAATAATCCCGGCGGCTAGGGTAGCTTTTTCGGATTCAATGTAGCCGGTTTTCTTTTTCAAATCAATGATGACCGGAATAGAACCCAAAATATCAATCACCGAAAACAAGACCAACGACACCGAAATAATTTCTTTAAAACTCAACATAATTATTAAATATTTAGCTTTCTGATTAACACACAGTACTTAGAACATTATTTGGTTCTAAAAGGTTGCACAAAAACCAGAAAAATAATCAAATAATTATATTCATTGTAAGTTTTTTTGCAAAAAATCTTGTAATTGTGCAATTTCATCGGCAGTAATTGCCGGAAAATTAGCTATTCTGAAGGTGGTTTCTTTCCATTCGCCATAGCCATTTCCTAAAATAATATTCTGTTTTTGCGCTTTTTGTTTCACATCTTTGATTTTTTCTTCGCTGGCACTCACGGCAATTACCGTGGGTGAGCGCACTATAGCATTGTCAATCAGCAATTTAAACTCGGTAAACTGTGCCAAAAATTGATAATAAAAATCTGCTTGTTGTTTGAGCCTTTGGCTTACCAAATCAATCGAGTCCACCATTTGCATTACCCGCATCAACAAATAAATATTCAATACATTGGGCGTGTAAGGAGTTTGGTATTTGCGAATATTATCCAATATAGCCGCCAAGCTATTGTAATGATTGCGCTCATGAACTTCGTAAGCCTGGTGGACGGCTTGGGGCGACAAAATCACAATGCCCAAGCCCGCCGGTAAGCCCAAACACTTTTGTACTGAGGCAAACCAAATATCGGCATTGTTGAAATCAATCATCATACCACCCAAGCCCGAAGTAGCATCTACGGCAATCAATTTTTGGGGGTATTGCTGGCGTACTTGCGCCATAAAATCGGCACTCAGAGCCGTACCGTTGGCGGTTTCGTTGAGCGTAAGGCAAATAATTTCGGCGCGTTCATAGATTTCCGAATGGTCAAGTTTTTTTTCGTCATTGTAAGGAAATCGAGTACTCAACACCCGCGCATCTCGGGCGTGCCAAAGTTTGATTTTGGCGGTGTAATCGAACCATTTTTCGCCAAATGAGCCGTTAAAAATATGGTATTGATGGGCTTGGTGAAACGACTGGGCAATCATCTCCCATACTTCGGTAGCCGAAGAAGTAAAAGCAATGGTATAATCGTTGGGAATGTGCAACTTGGTTTTGAGTCCTGCAATGGCTTTTTGGCAAACATCCATAAAAACCTGACTGCGATGGTTCATACTCAACAAGCCACTTTGTTGGGCTTCTTGGATAAACTCCACTATTTGTGGATATACTTTAGACGGACCGGGATAAAAACTCAACATAATTTGTAGGCTATTTTGAATATTAAGAAAGAAGTAAAGATATAGCTAAAGAAGTAAATAGTGAAGGTATCTCGGTAAATAATTTTGTAAAAAGAATAGCAGAAATCAAGATTTTATCACCAGAAAAGGCTCAGGGGCGAGATAAGGAATAAGGGATTAGGAATAAGGAATTAATAGACATTATTGCAATTTAAAAAATATAAAAACTTGATTATCAAATAGTTATAAAATCCCACTGGCGCAAGCCTCCAGCTTGTGCCGACCGTTCCGAAAGCCTCTGACCTTCCTCTGCGAAGCGGAGCAAGGTCTGGGCTGAGATACTATCAACTAATAAGCTGATTATCAGATACTTAGCTACCTAATCGATGGCAACAAAACGCCTAAAATACCGC
>JALONJ010000175.1 GCA_025455045.1 Microscillaceae bacterium
TTGGCAAATAATGTGGTTTTTAATACTTATACCGATGCACAAGGAGTTACTTGGGTAGCGACCGGCGGCGGAATCAGCCGAATTGAAAACAATAAAATATTTAATTATACCCTCAAAGAAGGCTTGATTAATGATAGCCCTTTTGATTTTGTGGAAGATAACTTCGGACACGTATGGCTTCCTTCGGGGAAAGGAATTATTCAAGTAAAAAAACAAGAATTAAACGATTTTGCCCAAAGAAAAATCAAAAAAATCAATTGGATTGATTATGACAAACACGATGGAATGAAAAATGAAGACTGTACAGGAGCCGCCCACTCACTCAAGGCTTCGGACGGCAAAGTTTGGATTCCTACCAATGGCGGCGTAGTCGTTGTCGACCCTCAAAATATGCCCCGCAACCACCTCAAGCCGCTATTGCGGGTCAATAGCTTGGTGGCAGATGGCGAGTATATCAATATTCATCAATTGATTCGAATTTTGCCCAACAAACGGCGGGTAGTATTCGACTATAGTGCTTTGAGCTTGCTGGCTTCGGCAAAAGTTAAGTTTAAGTACAAATTACTGGGTTTTGACCCCGAGTGGCAAGATGCCGGAAGCAAACGCGAAGCGACTTATACCAATTTATCGCCCGGCAATTATACTTTTTGGGTCATTGCTTGCAACAATGATGGCGTGTGGAACGAAGAAGGCGTAAAAATTTTATTTAGCAAAAAGCCCTATTTTCACGAAACTTGGGGGTTTTACCTCCTGCTGGCGTTTATTTTGGGGGTGGTTATTGCCTCTATATTTCGCTGGCGAGTCTATGCGATTCAACAGCGCAAACGCGAACTCGAGACTTTGGTAGAGTTTAAAACTCGAGAAGTTTCGGAGCAAAATCGAATTTTGGCAAAGCAACGCGATGAAATTTCGCACCAAAAACGATTGGTAGAAAAACGCAACGACAACATTACCAATAGTATCAATTATGCCAAACGTATTCAAGAAGCCATTTTGCCGCCCTTAGACGAGATTAGAACGTTTTTGCCCGAATCGTTTATTTATTTTGAACCCAAGGACATTGTTTCTGGCGACTTTTACTGGATTTCGGCTCCGCATCATAGCCAAGACAAACTGGTGGTAGCCGCCGTAGATTGTACCGGACATGGCGTGCCGGGGGCATTTATGAGTATGATTGGCAATGATTTGTTGAACGAAATTGTCAATTTGCGCGAAGTAATCGAGCCTGACCGTATATTGCAGGAACTACACAGCAGTATCAACAAAACCCTCAAACAACAAGATACCTTTAACCGAGATGGAATGGATTTGGTGTTGTGTGTGATTGACAAAATCCAAAAAACCGTCGAGTTTGCCGGAGCCAAAAACGCCCTCTATGTAATTCAAAATCAGGAATTATCCGAAATTAAAGGCGATAAAATGCCCATCGGCGGCTATTATAAAGAACTAGAGCCTTCGCGCACCTTTACCAAGCATACGATTCATATAGACCAGCCAACTTATTTTTATCTGCTGTCCGATGGATTTCAAGACCAATATGGCGAACACTCGCGCAAAAAGTTTTCGCGCCAACAAATTCGCAAAGTATTATTAGAAATTCATCACAAAAGTCTGGAAGAACAACGAGAAATCATCGCTCATACGATTCAGACTTGGAAAGGTAACGAAGACCAAATCGATGATATTTTGGTATTTGGATTCAAATTAGAATAGTTTTTTCGGTGCTTGGCTTGGGTATTTAACCATTTTAAGTAAAATTCAGCTTTATGCGAAGCCTAAACTCGGTTACGTGGGCAGGCTAGACAGCCTGCGTTACAATTTTCCTGAAAAGTGCTGAAGATTCATTTTTAGAGTATAAGTAATTGATATAGGACTTTCGCTTAGGTCGCATAAACTTGCCTGTGAAGACACAGGGAAGGGCTGATATGCCGTGGCTTGTGTCCACACAAGCCACTAAGCGAAAGTCCTATGATAATCAATTGTTTACAAAAACATTTCCATTGGTTTAAAAACGGTCAAATGAACAAAATTATTTATTGCGTGGTGTCTTAGCCGGTGCATATAAGTATGTAGAATGATGAGTGTTGATGATAAATAACCGCTTTGAAGCTAAGAATTATCGTTTTTTTTCCGACTGTATTAAAACAAAAAACCTGCTCTGATTGACTCGAGCAGGTCATTTGTAAACTACTATCTTATAATTATCCTTTTACTGAAAAGCAGATTAGTAAGCGTTTTCTTCACCAATGATAATGTTGTAAGCGGTCAAGAAAACAATTTTCAAATCCCAAAACAAGTTCCAATTGTTGATGTAATGTAAATCAAGCTCAACTCTTTTTTCCATCAAATCAATGGTTTGTGTTTCGCCCCGAAAACCGTTTACTTGGGCGTGTCCGGTGATACCGGGTTTTACGAAGTGGCGAACTGCATAATTGTCAATGTGTTGAGAGTAATACGTCAATTGGCTCTGCATATTGGGGCGAGGTCCTACGACCGACATATCCCCAAGCAATACATTGATGAATTGTGGAAGCTCATCCAAGCTGGTTTTGCGTAAGAAAGCCCCCACTTTGGTAATTCTTGCATCATTTTTTGTGGCTTGTACGTGACCGGCATTGTTTACGGTCATTGAGCGAAATTTGAGGCAAGGAAACAATTGATTTTTATGACCGGGGCGTTTTTGTACGAAGAAAATAGGACCCCGAGATTCTAGTCTAATAGCGAGTGCAATAATCGGAAACACAAACGGAACTAAGATTGCCAAAACCAACAATGAAAAAACAATGTCAAAAGCGCGTTTCAAACCGCGATTGAGTCTGGAAGCCAACGGGTGGCTTTGGATAGACATAACCGGAATCTCGTTGAAATAACTCATTGAGATTTCGCTTTTGCGACTTTGCCCCGAAAGACGAAAATAAATGAAATTGTCTTCGGCAAATTTGGCTAAGTCGGCAACCACAAATTTGGGAGCGTTAGTCAAAGTGAAATAAATTTCATCTACACCTTCTTTTAGGCAATAGGCTTTCAATTCATCTAAATTACCTTTTACTTGGCTAGTAAGAGCCGGATTGGTGATTTCATCTTCAAAAAAGCCCAAAAACTTGTAACCTGATGCTTTTTTGTTGTTTAAAATCTTTGCCAAAGCCGCGCCGATATGCCCTGTACCCACAATAACTACTTTGCGAGGTTTTACAAAAGTAGTGGTGATTTTTTCGGTAATTTGGGTAAATACATTACGCAAACCATTTGTCAAAGTACCAACAGTGATACCGGCTGGGGTGTTGGTGATTGTTTGAGTTAAATTGTAAGCGTTTTCCATTTTTTTCTTAGTTTTCATTGTTTGATTGATGTAATATACAGTTGCCAAACTAATGCCATTACTAAAAAAATATCATAACTACTTGATAATCAATTGATTATATATATAGAACCCTAAGCAACTTTCCCACTTTTGGAAAAAACGAACCGTTTTTTTCCAATTTTTGGGGAAAACCTAGTTTGTGTAAGAAAAAAACGAAAAAAATACTTTTTTTCTAAAAGTAGAAAATCCAACACGCATACTTACCCAAATCTTACACGAAATCCACTAAAACCCACTTTTTTCACAATAAAACCAGAAAAAGTAATATTCTAACGGGTGTTTTTTCCTAAACATCACTCAAAAAATGTTGAAAATAAAAATAGTAATACTTTCAAAAAGCGCGTGAAAATTTGTCTTGAGAGAGGGAAAAATATAAAATAAATTTTCCCAAACAAATTTCCTATAATGGGAATATTGATTTTTGATATTTTGTGCCAGTTTTTGTTAAAATGCGTAAATAATCGATTAATTATTTTTTTAAATTCATAACTACTTGACAATCAATTAGTTAAAAAAAATATTTTACAAATACTATCGACCGATGAAACCCAAGCATTTGTACCAAAAAGAGAAAAACTAGATTGAAAAATATTTTAAAAATTTATTACTGACTCCATATACTAGGTATTTCAAAAATTGAAAGTACCAACGTAGAAATAAGTAACAAGAACAAAATAATGCGCACAATATTTTTTGATAAAGTCTTGACCGTGTCCGCCTTTGGAGGATTTTCAAGTAATTCAAAAACTATTCATTCTACATTATTCACTATCCATTCCTAAATGATAAATTTTTGCCTTATTTTGTAATTATTCCTAAGTGTTTTATAGGTTAATACTGTCGCGTAGTATTTGATGGTTTTTTTTAGAACACAGATGACGCAGATTGGGCGGGTTTGCACCGATAAATCCGTACTTATCTGTTTAATCCGCGTCATGTGTGTGCGATTTTTGCCTACAAAATGGCGTGATTGGGTAAAAAATTTTAATGATGATTAGCCAAAATCATTCTCCCAACAGTATTCAATGGTCAGAATACTAAGTTTAAAGAAAATAATTTAGTCTAGCAGTGCCAAAACATCTTCTTTGGTGAGGTTTTTCATAAAACTTTCTTCGGTACTGATGATGTTGGCGGCAAGCTGCCGTTTGTTTTGTTGCAAACGCAAAATTTTTTCTTCTACCGTGTTTTTGGAAATAAACTTATACGTAAAAACGGTATTTTTTTGCCCAATTCGGTGGGCGCGGTCAATGGCTTGGGCTTCAATTGCCGGATTCCACCACGGGTCAAGCAAAAACACATATTCGGCGGCAGTCAGATTTAAGCCCACGCCGCCGGCTTTGAGCGAAATGAGAAAAATACTAATGTCTTTATTTTTTTGAAATTTCTCGACTTCGGCTTGGCGGTCGTTGGTCGAGCCATCGAGATACGCATATTGCCAGTGCCGTTTTTCTATTTCGGTTTTCAAGATATTCAAATGCTTGACAAACTGGCTAAAAATCAAGACTTTATGATTTTCACTAATCACACTTTCCAGTTTGTATAAAATATCTTCTAATTTGCCCGAATCCATAACATACTGATTGTCAATCATTTGCGGGTGATTGGCAATTTGGCGAAGTTTGGTCAAGCCTTGCAATAGCAATATTTGTGATTTGGCAATGCCTTCGCTCTCAATCTGTTTGAGAATTTCGTTGCGGTATTCCGATTTTACTTTTTCATAATATTCTTCTTGGGCTTTGCTCATTAGGCAATATTGCACATTCTCAATTTTTTCGGGCAAGTCGGTTGCCACTTGCGACTTCAATCGGCGCATTACGAAGGGTTTGATGATTTTGCCCAATTTGACAATTTTGTCAGTATCTTGTTTTTTCTCAATTGGATACAAATATTCTTCCTTGAAAAAAGTTTGCGAACCCAACAAACCCGGATTGATAAACGAGATTTGCGACCACAAATCGAGCGTGGTGTTTTCCAGAGGGGTACCCGTCAAGATTAACTTAAACTGACTTTGCAATTCTTTGACGGCTTGCGATATATTGGAAGTAGGGTTTTTGATTGCCTGCGATTCATCTAGTATGACATAACTAAACAAATAATCTTTCAAAATATCAGTATCAAGCCTTACAATACCATAAGAAGTAATGATTAAATCGTATTTATCAAAATAATCTATGTTTTTTTTGCGATTGGTGCCGGTATAGACAAATACTTTCAAATCGGGCGTAAATTTTTGTGCCTCCAACTCCCAGTTATAAATCAAAGAAGTAGGAATGACTAGCAAAGAAGCCGGATTTTTGCCCATTTCTTTCTGTGATTGCAAAAGTGCCAAAGTCATAATAGTTTTGCCCAGCCCCATATCATCAGCCAAACAGCCGCCAAAACGGTAATCGCGCAAAAACCGCAGCCAATTATAGCCGGCTTTTTGATACGGTCGCAATTCACCTTTGAAGTTTTTGGGCAAAGCATATTCGCCAATTTCTTGAAAATCACGAAATTTCTCCAATTTCCGATTCAAAGTAACTTGGGCATAATTGCCGGTGCGCAATTCTTCTACCAAGCTCAAATGATATTTTTTGAGTTGAGGCTTGCCCTCATCGGTGGTGTGAGCCAGCGCAAAAAGCTCGGCGTATTGACTCAGCCAAACTTCGGGAATGATGGCTATTTCGCCATTGGGTAAGGTAAATTCGGTTTTTTTTTGTAAAATAAGTTTGCGCAAATGCAAAAACGGAATTTCGTATTCACCAAATCGAATCCGAGCATTGATGTCGAACCAATCGTGGTTTTCTTCAATTCTTAAGTCTATTTCGGCTTTGCCCAAAAAGTATTTTTTTTCGGTTTGGGTATTTTGTTTGAGTTGAATGCCTTGCTTGGTGAGGCTACCGTTTTGGCGCGTGAGCCAAGCGATAGCGGCACTTTTGGACAAAATGGCTCTGCCCTTTTTGAGTTCTAATCCAGCATTGTGCAAGTATTTCAGAATCGTTTTTTCTTGCGGAATGTGCCGTTTGATTTTGTGAAAAATAAAACCTTCGCCGGTTTCTTCAATGCGTACCTCATTTTTGAATTTGAAACCATTTTTGTCGCTAAAATCTTCGGCTCTAAAGATATAATCTTGATAACAAAAGTTGAGTTCAAATTGAATTTGATAATCACCGCTTGGTGCATTTTCAAACAAACTCGGGTGGTCGACAAAATGCTCCGAAAAACTCAAGACCGGCACCGGCTCTGAGTCGTGCTGCTCGATTGCCAAACCATCGCCATAAGTTTTTACTTTGACGTGCGAAATCAAAGGAGCCAAAAACTTGCGATAATATTCACCCTCGATTTTGCGAGGAATTTCCAAAAATTTTTTGAAGAAAAAAGGTTTTATTTTCATTCCATCTACCTCATTTTCAAGCCAATAAATGGTATGCCCAATGACCAAAAAAGCGGGCTTGTTTGCCAACACAAAGCCGTCTTTCTGCTGAAAGTCGAGCTTCTGATTTTGGTAATATAAACTAGGATAGTAGTGAATATTGTCGGGGTTGCGATGCAAATAAAACGTAACTTGCAAAGGCTCAATAGCCCACTGGAGGGCTTTCCAAGTCGGATTGCCGTCCTTGCCCATAATGAATACTGATTTGTGGCGCAACAATTGGAGGATTTGCTGGCGGCGGTCCTCGAGCGCGCGTTCAATGGCTTCTTGAAGTACTAAATCACCTTTTTCTTTGTTATAAACTTTGAGAAAAAACTCAGCAGGTTTTACTTTTTTGTTGTAAAATTTTTTGATGATGTAATCCTGTTGAATGGTCTCAATCAAGTTAATCAATTGAAAATCAGCCTCATCTAAGCCTTTGGCAAACTCGCGGGCATTTTTGGGCGATACACTCTGGTGCTGATAAGTAAGCTCACCTCTGGAGTTGATTTGTACCACAAAAGGTTCGAACAAATAACCCAAAAACTCGTGCTGGAGAATCGAGTACACTATTTGAAAAGGCTGAGTAGTCGCAACTTTCATACAATTGAATTACCGATTTTTGACTCAGCTAAGAGCCTTCATCGGGCTGATTTTAATTTGAAACAACCTGCAAATTAAACAATTATCGTCTGTTTTTTAGCGAATTATAAATGAAGTAATTGTAAAAAAATTGTGAAATAGCACGAAACAATTACAAAGTATGATTTTGGAAAGGGCAATGGTTTTGAGGGCTAAGTTGCGGATTTTGTCAGGATAGGCTCCAAATCAAAAATTTAGAGATTGAGAATGAACTTGATTTTTTACAACTAATTGATTATCAGTTAGTTACATAAATCAAAAGGGTTCTTTACCACTTTTCAAGAATCAATTTTCTGAAAAGTACCAAAGAACCATTCCTCATTCCTTAGTTATTCATTTCAGCTAGTAATTCTTGGCTCAATCGTTCACACTCTTGGGTGATAGAGCTTGCCAACAAATCAAGTTGCACCCAGTCCCAAGGCTCAACAAGCATCAACTTTTGAATTTGAAAAAGCATATTTTCCAGCTCGGTAGCTTGTATAATTTGCAAAGAGATTTTGGATTTATGCACCGCCGATTTGAAAAACTCAATTCGTTGCTCACAAAGAGCTTGTTGAAGGGCAGTTTTTAGCTCGCTCAAAGTTTCAATATTAAGAATATTCAATTCATTTTTAAATTTCAAATCTTGATTTGCCAATTGTGAAATGGAATGAGAAAGGCTTTTGTTTTGTTGCAAACTCCGAGAGTTTTTGAAAGGCTGGGCATAGCGCAAAATTTTTATTTTTAAATCATCGGGTTCAAACGGCTTAAATACATAATCGTTCATACCTTTTAACTCGTATTCATTGTCCGATTCTGCCCATACGTGGGCAGTAAGTGCCACAATCGGTACTTTTTGACAATAATCAGAGGCTTGACTGCGAATTTGTTGCGCTGTCTCGAAGCCACTAATTTCGGGCATTTGAATATCCATCAAAATCAAATCATAATCTTCCGATTTTATTTTCTCCAATACCTCAAATCCCGAATTACACACTTCGGCTTGCATACCCCAGTTTTTCAAAAGTTTAGTAATGATTTTTTGATTAATCAAATTATCTTCCGCCACCAATATTTTCAAATCAGGAGTATTTTCTGGCACAGTGCTAAGATTAAGATTTTGAAGATTGTTATGTTGTTGTCGGCTGCTGGGGAAATCAAGGCTAAAATAAAATTTAGAGCCTTGCCCTTCTTCGCTTTCAACAAAAATCTGACTACCCATAATCTCCAAAAGCTTGCGCGTAATTGCCAAGCCCAGCCCTGTACCGCCAAATTTGCGATTGATGTCA
Source organism: Microscillaceae bacterium (assembly GCA_025455045.1). Taxonomy (GTDB): domain Bacteria; phylum Bacteroidota; class Bacteroidia; order Cytophagales; family Microscillaceae; genus JALONJ01. Next base: position 8,663 of record JALONJ010000175.1, read on the forward strand.
GCCGTGCCTTGATTAAATCGCTCAAAAATTATTTGCTTTTTATCTGCCGGAATACCAATTCCGGTATCGCACACTTCGAATATAACTAATTGATTATCAGTGTTTTGTGAGTTATTTTCAAGCCTACTGACTTGCAACACTACCTCACCTTTTTGGGTAAATTTGATGGCATTGCCTAGAAGATTAATCAAAATTTGCCGGAGGCGCAATGGGTCGCCAACTACCAAGCGAGGAATATCTTTGGTCAATTGCAAGCGCAAATACAGGCCTTTTTCTTGGGCGGTTATTTTTAAAACTTCAATTACTTCCTCAAGCAATTTGAGCAGGTCAAAATCAATGTGCTCTATTTCCAATTTGCTCACATCTAAACGGTTATAATCTAAAATATTATTGATTAAAGCCAATAAATGACTAGCCGAATATTGCAGAATCTTGGTATAATCAAGCTGTTGAGCATTGAGCGGGGTGTTTTTGAGCAGGCTACATATCCCTAGTACCGAATTGAGTGGGGTGCGCAATTCGTGACTCATCAACGACAAAAACTGCTCTTTGAACGATGCCGAAGACTCGGCTTTTTGTTTGGCAGTGATGAGTCCTTTTTCGGCTTCTTTTTGGGCTGTTATATCCAAACCGGCCATCCACACCCCAATAATTTGATTTTCGTGGTTATACAAAGGGAAATAAGTCAGCCTTAGCCACACCGAAGAACCGTTATCTTGAATAATCTCACGCTCGACTTTGGTATGTTTGCCGTGCAAGGCTTTTTGAAAGTTGTTTTCAAAATAACGGGCGTGTCCGGGCAGCACAAAACTCCGAATATCATCTCCGATTTTTGCTGTCGGAAATCCAAATTTTTGGCTACTCAAACCGGCGTTTTTGTTGAGCCACACTATTTGATAAGTCCTATCTATCAAAAATATATTTTCAATCGAGCTATTAAACAACGCCTGCAAATAGGCTTGGCTATTGCGAAGCCGGTCAATTGACTCTTTTTGAGTTGTAATATCTTGCCCAATGCCTATCACTTTGCTTAGTTTGCCTTGCCGGTCGGTCTGAAAAGGAATAAAACGGGTGATTGCCCAGAAAACCTTGCCGTTTTTATCTCTAAATCGGTATTTTAGACTAAGTCTTTCGCTGGGGTCGCTTATCCATTTTTCAAATTTTTGTCTAAAGCCTTCGGCATCTTCGGGGTGAATAGCCATAAAGAAAATTTCCCACTCCGAAAAATTGAGGTTTGAATAACCATAGTTTAAGTGCCAGTCAAAATTGGTATATGACATCGTTTTGGTACTTATATCCAATACAAAAACATTGTAAGGCAATAATTGACTGATTTGATGAACCAAGCCTTGATTTTGGTAGTAAAAGTGGGTGGTTTTTTTGATGAGTTGATTGCTAAGAGTCTTTTTGGAAAAAGACTTGGCTGGTTGTACGCTCAAAACCTGAATCATTAGGCTTTGGGTATCGATTGGCAAAATACGCAAATCAAAACCAGTATTTTTTTTACGCCCATATATCCACGTGCCTTGGCTGGTTTGGGTAGTTTGGATAGTTTGAAAATTGATGTTTTCCGGCAATTGCAAAAACAAATCAATAGATTGCCCTATTAGCTCATCGGGCTTACAAGCCAATAAGTCTTGTATAGCCGGATGGATATACTCAATGTTGCCGCTTCGGTCAATGCCTAAACAGGGTTCTTTTACCAATGCTGATAAGTACGCCTCATAATTTGGCATAATAATAATTTTTTTGTAGAGATTTATTCAATAATAAAACTTAATGTTTACAATACCTTGAGTATGTTTATTTTATAACTAATTGATTATCAAGCACTTATATAAATGACTAATTTTGAACCAAACTCCCAACTATAGCCCCCACAAACTATTATAAATAGCAACTCATATTATCAATACTTCGGATATTTTTTATAAGTACTTGATTATCAGTTAGTTATGCTATTTAATACTACTGTACAAATTTCAAATCAATAAATATAAATCATTGATAATCAACATTTTGCGTCTTAGCGTCTTTGCGTGAAAACATATTTTGTATAGTAGTATTATGCTATTTCAAATATTTTTTTATAACCAACTGATTATCAAGCACTTAGCAAACAATTAGGAACTAGAAACCCAAAACTGTCCAAGCTATTGATTATCATATTTGATTTACCTGCTTTCAAAATAAATAATCAATATCTTACAAATAAATCCAATTTGTAAGATATTGATTATCAACAAGTTATGAATATTAATTGCATCAGCCAATCCTAAAAAATAAAATTATAAACCAATTATAATCAAATTTAAAGTTAGCTAAATATCTTAATTTTTGCAAGAAATTTTAGGATTTTTTTACTAAACAAAATCTGAGTCTATGACAAAACTTTTTTGAGAATTAAAAAAAAGCCATAATATTGGATAAATCACAACAAATACCCAATAAATATGGCAAATTTTGATGTTA
>JALONJ010000637.1 GCA_025455045.1 Microscillaceae bacterium
ATCATAATTTATTGATTATCAACTGATTACAGAAAAAATCTAAGAGGTAAAAATTTAACAAAGTTCCACGCAGGATGACGACTTGGGGGATTTTGGATTACTTTTTTAAAAATTTAATTTTTTGTACTTTTTTAATATATTTCAAAATATTCACGTTAATTAGTGTAAGTTGCGTAGCACCTGAAAACTCACTCAAAACCCCACCTCAAACCCCTCCTCTTTCAGGTAGGGGCTTCATAATCAGCGAGTTATCACCCATCCCTCAACGGGGAGGGGGCAGGGTTCAAAATATGGTACTACGCAACTTACATTAATTATACAATTTATAATTCCCAATTATCAATCCTTCGTGGATATTTCATAACTTATTAATCGTGTCTGCCTCTGGTAGATTATCAGATACTTAGAGCCTTTGGGTCTTAGTGGCTATGATTTTTGTATTATAGATTGTTTCTAACCCCATTATCTCCATTAAAGCCTTGATAATCAATTTTTTATGAAAAAATACACTCTCGAACAACTCAAATCTTGTATTTTTGGTTTAGCCATAGGCGATGCTTTGGGCGTGCCGGTCGAGTTTAAACCGCGAACTTATTTGCAAGCAAATCCGGTAAGCGATATGTTGGGCTATGGCACTTATCATCAACCGCCGGGTACTTGGTCCGATGACAGTTCTTTGACTTTTTGCCTTTTAGAAAGCCTATCAAGGTCTTATAATCTGCAAGATTTGGCAAATCGGTTTGTCCAGTGGCGAGAGCAGGATTACTGGACACCCCACGGCGAGGTGTTTGATATTGGAATCACCACCAATTCGGCTATTCAAGCCTTACTCCAAGGCACAAGCCCCACGCTTGCCGGCGAAAAAAGTGAGCGTAGCAATGGCAATGGGTCATTGATGCGCATTGCGCCTTTGGCGTTTTATCTACTTGACCAGCCCATTGTGCAGCGTTGGCAAATTGTAAAAGATGTATCGAGCATTACCCACAGGCATATTCGGGCGAGTTTGGGGGGATTTATTTATATTGAACTGATATTGAATTTGCTTGCCGGAAAAGATAAACTAAGTGCATACCAATCAATGCGCGAGGGAGTAAATAACTTTTTAAACACTCAAGCTGTAGCTTCCGAAAGCGAAGTATTGCGATACCATAACTTATTGACCGATAGTCTGTTGGATATGGTGGAAAACGAAATTTCGGGCGCGGGTTATGTAGTGAGTACTTTAGAAGCCGCCGTTTGGTGCTTTCTTCACCAAGACAATTACCCCGATACTGTTCTCAAAGCCGTCAATTTGGGCGAAGACACCGACACCACCGCGACAGTAGCCGGAGCTTTGGCGGGTCTTTACTACGGAATGGAGCAAATTCCCGCCAAGTGGCTCAATCAACTGGCACGCCAAGCCGATATTGACGATTTGATTAATCGGTTTTATGATAGCAATAGCTAAAAACTATAGGTTTCTAGGCAATGATTACAAGATAAGGTACACATTTATAAAAATGTAATTAATTGATAATCAGATATTTGTATAATTTCTAATTCGTAATTATTAATTCCTAATTACTAAGGTACAGGGTCATACCCACTACCACCCGCCGGATGACATCGGCTAATCCTTTTTAAACCCAGCCATATACCTTTGATAACGCCGTGTTTTTGAATGGCTTGCACCATATAGTGCGAACAAGTAGGTTGATAGCGGCAGGCATTGGGCAACCACGGCGAAATCGTGTATTGATAAATACGCACCGGTAAGATAAACAGATTTTTGATTAATTGATTCATCGACGATGTAAGATGCTTTTTTTGAATAACAATGACAAAAGAAAAGAAATTCCCCCCAAAATCAAACCAATAAGCAGAAAAGTACCAAAGCTACCTCCACCACCAAACAAGCCCACAAATCCGGCAATGATGGCAAAAATTCCGGGTAGGCTAAAAAAGCCATAACGTACAAAATAGTCGTAGAGGGCTTCGCCGGCGGTGTTTTCGGAGTTGGCAAGCCAATAAAAAAACACGGCTCCACCAAAGCCCAAAGCAAACAATATCATCTCGAGGAGGGTAAGTACATTGCCCCTGAGCAAAATATACAAACCTACAATAATCAGCACACCAATAGCTACCGCAATGCCTACCATAAGCCAGTCAAGGTCGATGAGTTTGTTGACAAATCGCCAAAAGCCGGATTTTTTCTGGTTTTTGGGCGGTTTTATTTGCGCGTGCTGATTTTTAAATTGGGGTTTGGCAAGCGATTTTGGGCTAAATTTTTTGTTTTGAGGAATGGATTGAGGAGCATATTTTTGCAAATATTTTTTGGACAAGTTTTGCGAAGCAGTTTGGGGCAAAGAAGAGTAGGAGGGAAGCCCGTTCCCAACATTAGGCAGCAATCTTTCTGCTTCACGCCCCGCAGCACTAGCCTCGATGTCGGGCAGTAGCCTTTGGTTTTTGAGGCGAAATGTGGTGTCCGACATTGCCCAAATTGAATTGGGCAACCAAGTCAAGCCACTCAATAAAATAATAAAGACCCTGAGCATAAGTTTTTGGTTTGAAAAATTGAATAATTTTTGTATTTTCGTTTGGCTAATTTTTGAGTTTAAAAAAAAATACAATGTATTGATAATCTTTGACTTTTGACAAATAAGAATGTAACCCAGCCTTTAGGCTGTGCCTCCCACAGCTTAAAGGCTGGGTTACAATTTTATTAATACTTTATAATCAACTCATTATCAATTAGTTATATTAAAATTCATTTTTGAAAATTCTAAAAAATTAAAAACCCGTTTAAAAATTCTACAGTGGGAATTGCTGGAACTAGAAACTCGGAACTAGAAACTCGGAACTAGAAACTCGGAACTAAAAACTCGGAACTAGAAACTCGGAACTAAAAACTCGGAACTAGAAACTCGGAACTAGAAACTCGGAACTAGAAACTCGGAACTAGAAACTCGGAACTAGAAACTCGGAACTAGAAACTCGGAACTAGA
>JALONJ010000176.1 GCA_025455045.1 Microscillaceae bacterium
TTTTGCTTGGTAATGTTCAGAATCACTGAAAAGCGAGAGCTTTTCAGAATTCAATGGAATTCCTAAAGGCAATTCCTGAAAAGTGGTGAAGATCCAAAAAATACAGTTAAAATGCTGATTATCAATTACTTATATATTTTGTTATTTTTATAAATATAAAAGTTAAAATATCAAACTTTTGTTCAGTTATTTTACAGTGGGAATTGCTGGTACGCATTATTTTGTTCTTGTTATGAAACAAATCGAGGCTGATTTACTTTTTTAGTAAATGCTTGATAATCAATTAGTTATACAAAATTCAAAGGCTCATTGCCTTGATTATCAGGCATTTACCCATAATTGCAACTTTATACCAACACTTCTTTCAGCTTACGCAAATTGATAAGCATATCATCAGTCATTTTACTCAGGTCAAAATCCGGTTGCCAGTCCCAGTCTTGGCGAGCTACCGAGTCGTCGATACTGGCTGGCCAAGAATCGGCAATTTCTTGGCGAAAGTCGGGTTTATAACTGATTTTAAAGTCGCTTACTTGTTTTTGAATGGTCTGATAAACCTCTTTGGGCGAAAAACTCATCGCTGTAATATTGTAAGACGAGCGAATTTTTACCTTTTCGGCGGGTGCATTCATAATATCCAGGGTGGCTTTGATAGCATCGGGCATATACATCATGGGCAGGTAGGTATTTTCTTTCAAAAAACATTCAAATTTTTTGCCTTCGGCAGCTTTGTAATAAATATCCACCGCGTAGTCGGTCGTACCGCCTCCGGGAGGGGTTTTGTAGCTAATAATCCCCGGATAGCGCAAACTGCGGACATCTAAACCATATTTGCGAAAATAATACTCACACCATCGCTCGCCGGTGAGCTTGCTGATTCCATAAATGGTACTTGGATTCATAATGGTATGTTGCGGGGTGTTGTGCTTGGGTGTATCTTTGCCAAAAACGGCAATCGAACTCGGAAAATAAACTTTATGCAAGCTAAACTCGCGGGCGGCATCCAATACATTGAGCGTACCGTCCATATTGATTTGCCAAGCAAATAAGGGGTCTTGTTCGCCCGAAGCCGACAAAACCGCCGCCAAATGATAAATTTGCGTGATTTTGTATTTGGCAATTACCTCGCCTAGGCGTTGGGTATCTAAAACATTGATTTCTTCAAAAATCACCTCATCAATTGTCAAATCTGCCGGACGGCGAATATCCGACACCACGACATTGGCTTCGCCATATACATCGCGTAGGGTCTGTGAAAGTTCACTGCCGATTTGTCCCAAAGCTCCGGTTAATAAAATTTTATCTTTTTGCATTATTTTCACTTGTTTGATGATTCAATTGCTTATCGCTGAATTGACTTTGGTCGGCAGGTTTTACCAATCACTCACCAATTCATTTGCAATTTATAAAATATAACTTAAACAAGAATATTTGTTAAATTTTGCAGAAAATTGTTTGAAAATTATTTTTATCCAAATAAAGTTTTATTTATTTGAAAAAAAATAGATAAAATTTGGCATATTTTACAATCACCCAATCAAAATGAGTTTTGAAGAATATTTAAAAAATAAAAAAATAAATTTTGAGGCTTTCCAAAGCGATGCGCCTACCAAATATGAAGAGATGAAAATTATTTTTGTACAAATTCACCCCGAAAGTTTTACGGCGCAAAAAAAATTTTTATTAAATAATTTGCGGCGCAAATATCCTTTGATTGATAGCTGAGATTGCGACTGAAAGTATGCCAATTCCGTAAAATCAGCGTTTGATAGGCAATGGTTTTTCACACCTTTTTTAAAAATCAAATATTTGGGATAAGTATCTGAACTAAATTAACGTGAATATTTTTATAACTAATTGATTATCAATTAGTTACATTGATTAAAATACTCCTTTGAAAAAATCATTTAATATTCAAAAAAATAAATTGTACAATTTTTATATTTTTAGAAAATTGCCGGTTCGCCTTTGGCGAGAATAGACCATTCTTTAAGCTCTAAAAATTATTTCAATAAATTGATAATCAGTATTTTAAAAAAAATATTTAATTTGTATTTCTAAAATAGTTCTTTTACATTTATAAATAAAATTTGTATTTTTTTAATAACACTTCAAAATATTCACGTTAAATTAGTCTGTACAAATTTTATAAGGCTTTCAAATCCTTATAAGGTTCTTTGCCCATTCTTCCAAGAATTTATTTTGTAATCGTTTGATTTTCAGGCACTTATAGGTTCTTATCTTTGGGTAAAAGCCCCCTTTTTCTTCGCTCAGGAAATTCTAGCTTTATTTTAAGCCCAAACACATTTACGCGGGCAGGCTAGACAGCCTGCGTTACAATTTTCCTGAAAAGTGGTAAAAAAGCCAGCAATTCCCACTGTATAAATTTTAAACGGATGTTTGATTTTTTAGAATATTTACAAACAGATTTTATATAACTAATTGATAATGAGGTGATTATAAATACACTTTGGTTCTTTACCCATTTTGAGGAAATTCTGGCTTTATTCTAAGCTCAAACACATTTACGCGGGCAGGCTAGACAGCCTGCGTTACAATTTTCCTGAAAAATGGTGAAGAACCAAACACAGTTAAAATGCTGATTATCAATTACTTATACTTTTTATTATTTTTATAAATGTAAAAGTTAAAATATAAAACTTTTGTTCAATTATTTTACAGTGGGAATTGCTGTAAAAAAGCCCTTATAAGATTGAAATAATTGATTATCAGCAAGTTATATTTAATTTGCAATAACATAAACTAAATATGCGCAGGCACTTATGCTGAAGCACCTAGCTTACCAATTATTATCTTTTTCATAGCCGAGTCTAATCAGCAAATCGCCGTATTTTTCTTTAAAAAGGGCTTTGTGTTCTTCTTTGAAATAATTTTTCCAATCCCCGCCTTGCCCTTTTCGGTAGTGTGATTTGATATTTTCCTGACCTTTTTCTCGACCTTCGGCGAGTTTTTCGAAGCTTAACCGTTCAACTAAAACTTGCAAATACTTGGGGTGGATTTTATTTTGTTTAATGCTCAAAAAACCAAGTTTTAATTTCTTAACGGCACGATTGTAAAAAGCGATTACATAAAATAAATAATACCCCAAAAGAGAGTTTTCGTGGTTTTTATCCAATAAACCCATAAAATCAAATATATTATACAAATTTTGATAAGGTGTTTGGGTCATATCTTCCATCTTCAATTCTAGGATATTGGGGTCTTGATAATTCCAAGCACTTACAAATCCTAAGTCATCTTCCTTAAATTTGATTACTTCCAAAATTCCCTCATCATCATTCAACTCTTGCAATTTGTTCATCAAGTTTTTTAGATTAGGGTAATTGGTGGGTATAATGTGCGAATATTTATAAGAAAAATAACCTGAAACACACATATCTCTGGGGTCGCGGATAATATGCACTCCGCGATAGTTTGACAATTGTGATACTTTTTCGTAGGAAGTATTTTGGCTGATGATAAACTCATATCCTTCAGATTCTACATTTTTGGGATTGGTCTTTTTTAAACAAAAAATGGCAGTATATGCCTTCCAACCCATTGCATTGCACACCCCAATCATTATACCACTCATCCAAGTTCCGGCAGATTTGGGATGCCCGAAATACCCGTATATCACTTTAGTCATCTTAGGCTCAAAATCCAATATTTCATAAATTAAACTTCAAAAATAGTGGCTAATTGATTAGTTTATTAAAAAGTATGTAGATTCTTCAAAATGCAAATTAAAAAAATACTTACCAAAGATAAATAGGTGCTTCACCACTTTTAAGGAATGAGAATTTTTTTTCTGAAATTTATCAATTTCAGTGATTCTGAGCGAAGCGAAGAATCTAAAGCGTTGATTATCAAGAGTTTCAGATTTTTCGCTTCGCTCAGAATGACAAAGCGAGAGGGATTGCCAAAGGCAATTCCTGAAAAAGTGGTGAAGAACCGATAAATATTCATAACTAATTGATAATCAAGTGATTATGAAACTTCAATTCTTCCTCACACAATTACAAGATAATTCTAAAACAAAGCGTATTTTTTTTAATAGCTGAAGATATTTTTTAAATTATGTTCCGGGCTAAGAACTTCCGCAAAATTGCGAAGAACTAAACTTAATTCATAGGTTTCAAATCATAAATCTTTCGAATTTCGCCAAATTTTTCTTCCATATTCAGGTTTAAATCAATCAATTTGCCGGTGCGTACATCAAATACCCACCCGTGAACTTTGGGAAAGCCGGTTTTGTACCACATTTTTTGTACGTGGTCGGTTTTGATTACATTGATACATTGCTCTTGCACATTCAGCTCTACCAAGCGGTCAAAGCGTTTTTTATCATCGGTCATTGCGTCTAACTCGGGCTGATGCAAGCGATACACGTCGCGCAGGGTTTGCAACCAACTGTTCAACTGCCCCAAATCGCTGGGCGCGAGTGCCGCCTTCACTCCTCCACATTCATAATGCCCACAGACAACTATGTGTTTTACTTTGAGATGCTCCACTGCATACTGAATTACGGCATTGATATTGGCATCGGTCGGCACGACCAAATTGGCAATATTGCGATGGATAAAAATCTCGCCGGGTTCGGCACCCATCAAATCTTCGGCAGTAACACGGCTATCGGCACAGCCGATATACAAAAACTCGGGGCTTTGCCCTTGCGAGAGCTTGGTGAAGTATTGGGGGTCAATTGCCAGTTTTTCGGCAATCCATTGCTCATTATTGGCAAAAATTTCTTCGTATAGATACATAAAAAATTAAGTTTAAAAAAAACCTTGAGTTGGGTTAGTATTATGATTTATCAACAAGTGCCTTTTTACAATTAATTTACCCAAATCTTATGAGGTATTTAAAGCCTCATAAAATTTAAGTAATTGATTATCAATGACTTATAATTTAAACTAAATAGACAAAAGCTCTTGGATTGTAAGTTTTTGTTTAGGTTTGTATCACGCCCACATTATACCTTTTTTCAATGGGGGCGTGGTTGGCGGCTTCTATGCCCATTGAAATGGTTTGGCGAGTTTGCAAAGGGTCAATGATGGCATCTACCCAAAGGCGAGCGGCGGCATAATAAGGCGACATTTGCTCATTGTAGCGGTTGGTGATTTGTTCCAATAAGCGATTTTCTTCTTCGGGGTTTATTTCTTCGCCTTTTGCCCTGCGCGAAGCAACCTGAATTTGTAATAAAGTTTTGGCGGCTGAGGCTCCACTCATTACGGCTATGCGCGCCGAGTGCCAAGCCAGCATCAAGCGTGGGTCGTAGGCTTTGCCACACATCGCATAGTTACCGGCTCCATACGAGTTACCAATTACAATCGTAAACTTAGGCACGACCGAATTTGCCATAGCACTTACCATTTTTGCGCCATCTTTGATAATGCCCCCCTGCTCCGAGCGACTGCCGACCATAAAGCCGGTTACATCTTGCAAGAAGATTAAAGGAATTTTTTGTTGGTTGCAAGTCATGATAAATCGGGCGGCTTTGTCGGCTGAATCCGAGTAAATCACTCCGCCCATTTGCATTTCGCCTTTTTTGGATTTGACCATTTTGCGCTGATTTGCCACAATACCCACCGCCCAGCCATCAATCCGAGCGCGAGCGCAGATGATAGACTGTCCGTATTTTTCTTTGTATTGTTCTAGCTCCGAGTCGTCCACCAAGCGTTTGATGATTTCGAGCATATCGTAGGGTTTTGCGCGGTCTTCGGGCAAAATGCCGTAAATTTCTTTTTCATCTAGCTTGGGTGGTTTAGGCATAGCCCGATTGAATCCGGCGGTGGGATAGTCGCCGATTTTATCGACAATTTTTTGAATGGCGGTAAGCGCGGCTTGGTCATTGGGATATTTGTTGTCTGTTACACCCGATATTTCGGATTGGGTGGTAGCTCCGCCCAAAGTTTCGGCATCTACGTCTTCGCCTATCGAGGCTTTGACTAAGTAAGGACCTGCCAAAAAAATCGAGCCTGTCCCTTCGACAATCATCGCCTCATCCGACATAATGGGCAAGTAAGCCCCACCCGCCACACAACTACCCATAATAACCGAAATCTGGGGGATACCCATTGCCGACATTTGGGCATTGTTGCGAAACATTCGCCCAAAATGCTCTTTATCGGCAAATATTTCGGCTTGCAAGGGCAAATAAATACCGGCACTGTCCACCAAATAAATAATGGGCAGGCGATTTTCGATGGCAATTTCCTGAGCGCGTAGGTTTTTTTTGCCGGTGATGGGAAACCAAGCCCCTGATTTGACGGTGGCATCGTTGGCAACTATCACACATTGCTTGGCGGCAATATAGGCTATGACCACCACTACTCCACCCGCCGGACAGCCCCCTTCTTCTTCATACATTCCATATCCGGCAAATGCGCCAATTTCTAAGACAGGTTTATTTTTATCAATCAAATAATCAATGCGCTCGCGGGCTGAGAGTTTGCCTTTTTCGTGTTCTTTTTCGATGCGTTTGAGTCCGCCACCGAGTTTGATTTGCTCGAGGCGTTTTTTGAGTTGGTAAAGGAGTTGTTTATTGACATCTTCGTTTTTATTAAATTCTAAATCCATCTTATTTTTTGCGGGGTTTTCAGTTTCCATTCTTTTTAATCTATTGATAATCAATTGATTACTATACAATAATGAAATTTTTTTCAAATATACTGATTTTATCAAACGTTTGCGGAAAACTCGCTTCAAAGCCTTGTAATTTTGGCTAAGTATCAATGATTGAGTCGGTTTAAGGAAAATTTTTAAGATTAAAAGTTTATGGAGGGCTAAGGGTTTTGGCTGACTCTGCTTGCTTTTACATAATGGCTTAGGAATGAATAGGGAATAATGTAAAATGAATAATTTTGTAATTGCCTGAAAATCAATATGTTACCAAAAATATTGTACGCATTATTTTTTTCTTGTTCCTTAGTTTTCAAAAAAATGAATAGGAATAATTTTTGTGTAAAAATCTTTTTAAACGGGTTTTCGTAAACGGTTTTTGTGAATCAACCTTATCAAAAATATATGAAAAGCATAGTCGGAATGGGCTTAATCATCTTATTGGGAGTATTGTCGGCATTTCAGCCCGATAAAACCAAAGTGCTAACCCGCAAATGGCTTTTGGCAGAGTTTGTTACCCCAAGACTTGAGCGCAATTTTCAACAACGGGGCATTACCTCCGACCGCCGCAATTTGGTAATGCAGAAGCTCGTGAAGGGTTCTTATGTTCATTTTTGGGCAGATGGCACGTATGAAACCAGTATTTTGGGTAGCGAACCCGAAAGATTGTTGTGGAAGTTGAGCGAAAATGACAGCACTTTATTTGTCCAAAAAAATGCCCAAATCGCCCCCAAAACCATTGATATAGAGGAGCTTACTCGCCAAAAATTGATAATGATTATTCCTGACCAAGACGGCGAGTTTACCCGAATGATTTTTGTTCCCGAAGACTAGATTGCTAATAACCCAGCAAAACAAAAGAATTGAAAATTAATCAATAGAAATTAAGAATTATATAAATGCTTGATAATCAAGTGTTTATATAATTTAAACCAAATTTTATTTGCGTGGGCAAGCTAGACAGCCTGCGTTACACTCTTCGTGCAAAGAGGCAGAGACTCATAAAATTTCTGTAAGTGATTGATTTGCAGATATTTATAACAATGCTTTGGGTGTTGTTTATAAGTAATTGACAATCAATAGGTTATATCATTTCAAATATGGGTGCATTTCAAATTTACCACCTTATATCCCCTCCTTCGGAGAGGGCTAGGGTGAGGCAATAGAAACGCGTAAATTTGAAATGCACCCTTCAAATATTTTATATAAAACCTGATTATCAAATACTTAGCAAATCACTCGGAACAAGAAACTGTCCAAACTATTGAATCAGTAACTTCAATGAAGGTTTTTGCTTTTTCAAAGGTTTTTTTGCTAATTTGACATTTGCTATCAATAGTTGTTTTACAAATCAATTACTTACACCTTATGCTCGGACATCTCAAACCTATTTTTTGCCACCTTTCATCGGATAGCAAACAAACTTATTGGGCGTTTTACTGTGGAGGCTGTGCCAGCCTACGCCGATATAATGGACTGATACACAGTAGTTTATTAAATAATGAACTGACTTTGCTTTTGTGTGCCTTGCAGGGTGAATACCAAAATTTACAACTTGGCTCTACGGCTTGTCCGGCAACTGCTTTGCTGGGGCGACAAAAAGCTTGGTCGCATCCGGCAATTGACAAAGCCTCCGATTTGACCTTAGTGCTGGCTTGGCTCAAGGCACTCGACTGGCATACCGACCAACCGAGCTTTGCCCGAAAATTGGTTTTGAAACATTTGACCAAAAAAGCCAATAAAATTTTGCCTTTACTTTTGCCGGATTCGCAAGTTCTAGTCAGTGAATATGCCGAACTTACGCGCCGCAATGAAGCGGATTTGTCAATCATTCGCCAACAAACCAATTTATTATCCCAAATGCTAGTCGCGGAGATAGCTCATACCGCGCAAATCAGCGATGTGGTACAAACTCGGGTAGCGCAGTTGTTTGGGCTTATTGGTGAATTAATCGTGTTGGCAGACCACCTGCTTGACCTTGAAAAAGATATGTATGGCAAGCAATACAATCCAATATTGGTATATGCCCAGCAAAACCAAACTTCATTGCTCGAGGCTTATCAATGGTTGAAGGCTGATTATCAAAGACTTAGCTATCAAATTATAGATAAATTGGCAGCAGAATCCAGTTTTTTCCGCGAAGTATTGCAAGCAAGTTTACACCAACTGCATTTAAAAATAGAACGAGCCTTGCCGTTTTTTTTACTTGATACACAAAGCGAGGCTTGGCAGGGGCGTATGCAAATCCACAGGGCAAGTTTTCCACACTTTCCACCTGAGATGTTTCAACCGACTGCCGACCCTTGTTGCGAAAGTTGTGCCAACGCTCTAGCCACAGCTTGCTTGGCGGCTTGTTGCCAATGCTCGTGTCAAGCCTGTAGCAATGCTTTATGTGCCACTCCCGAAGAACGCGAACAAAGGCGACAAGACCGCCAAAATCGCCGCAGACGATAATTTTTGATGGTGAAATGGTGAGATGATGAGATAGTGAAATTAATCTAAGGAATGATTTAAAAATAAAGTAAAAAATATTAATTATTAAATAATTGACCGTGTCTGCCTCTGGCTGATAATCAATGTATTACAACTTGTCCGCCTCTGGTGGATTAGCACACCAGCACATTTTATAACTAAACTCATTACTAAATATATTCATTAAAAAAAAACAATTATGAAAACTAGACTTTTGGGCAAAACCGGCATCCAAGTATCAGCCATTGGCTTGGGTTGTATGGGTATGTCGGAGTTTTATGGAGCTGCCGACGAAGCCGAATCAATCCGCACCTTGCAATATGCGATTGACAATGGTATGAATTTTTTGGATACGGCTGACATCTATGGCAATGGAGCCAATGAAGAACTGCTCGGCAAAGCCCTCAAAGGGCAATGGCAAAAGGTGTTTTTGGCAACCAAATTTGGCATTGTGCGCTCTGCCGATGGCAAACAGATGATAGGAATAAGCGGCAGACCCGATTACGTCCAAAAAGCCTGCGATGCCAGCCTCAAAAGATTGGGTGTTGAGTGTATTGATTTGTATTATTTGCATCGCCTTGATACCGAAACGCCCATTGAAGAAACCGTAGGCGCAATGGCAGATTTGGTCAAAGCCGGTAAAGTAAAATACTTGGGTTTGTCGGAAGTATCAGCCAAAACCCTGCAAAAAGCCTATCAAGAGCACCCAATTACGGCTTTGCAAAGCGAGTATTCCATCTGGAGTACTGATATAGAAGCCGACATTTTGCCCGCGAGTCGCGCGCTAGGCGTGAGCTTGGTGGCTTACAGTCCTTTGGGTCGTGGTTTTTTGACCGGTCAAGTCAAAAAGTTTGAAGACCTTGCTCCCGACGATTTTCGGCGCGCTTTGCCGCGTTTTCAAGGCGAAAACTTTCAAAAAAATCTCGATTTAGTCAAAAAACTTGAGGATTTGGCACAAGCAAAAAACTGCCAAGCCTCCCAATTGGCTTTGGCTTGGGTCTTGGCACAGGGCGAAGATATGTTGCCTATACCCGGTACTAAGCGACTCAAATATTTGCAAGAAAATTTTGGGGCATTAGAGGTGCAATTGAGCAATGAAGAATTGGCGGAAATCCGCGAAATGATGAAAGAATTTGTGGGTATGCGCTACAGTGAAGCCGGTATGAAAAGAGTAGGCTTGTAAGCACTTGATTTACACCCCAAATCAATTGGTTTTGAGCTTTGGCAAAGTTTTACACTTTGCCAAAGTTGAATAAAGCCATTTCTATCAAAAAAAAACACTTTTGAATGAGTATAATCAACTGATTATCAGCATTTTATATATTCAACATAGTTCTTCACCACTTTTCAGGAAAAATTGTAACGCCGGCTGTCAGCCTGCGCGCGTAAGTGGCTTTAGGCAATTTCTAAATTAACGTGAATATTTTAAAGTATATTAAAAAAGTACAAAAATTGAAATCTTTAAAAATAATCCAAGTCCTTTCCCACTCGTCATCCTGAAAGGAACTTTGTTAAATTGTTACCTCTTAAAACTTTTCTGTAATTAATTGAAAATCAATGCCTTGTAAATTCCCCCTCTTGTATTCCTCCCTCTCCTTCGGAGAGAAGGGCTTGGGAGAGGCTTTGGGGGCTAGGGGGAGGCTGAAAAAAGTCCATAAAGTTCTACGCAGGATGACGACTTGGGAGGGTTTTAGATTTTTTTAGAACTTTAATTGTTTGTACTTTTTCAATATTCCTCAAAATATTCACGTTAGTTTACCACCAAGTTCACTATTTAGATACCAAGCAACCCAAAGTTCCTCGAGTACTTTGTGGGCATTTTCTCAGTATTCTTGGGGTTTAAATGGTTTATTTTTGGCTTAACTTTTGCAAATAAAATTTATATAAGTGCTTGATTTACAGATATTTATATTGCTTTTAAGAATCTTCGCTACTTTTCAGGAATTGCCTTTGGGAATTCCATTGAATTCTGAAAAGCTCTCGCTTTTCAGTGATTCTGAACATTACCAAGCAAAATGAA
>JALONJ010000638.1 GCA_025455045.1 Microscillaceae bacterium
TCATAATTTATTGATTATCAAATAATTACAGAAAAAATCTAAGAGGTAAAAATTTAACAAAGTTCCACGCAGAATGACGACTTGGGGGATTTTGGATTGTTTTTTTAAAAATTTAATTTTTTGTACTTTTTTAATATATTTCAAAACATTCACGTTAATTATGAGAATTATACAATTTTTAATGCCCAATGATTAATTGCTTGTGTAACAATACTTCGGATATTTTTTTTATAAGTGCTTGGTTATCCTCCAAAGGCGGACACGGTCAGTTAGTTATGCTATTTCAAATATTTTTTATAACTATCTGATAATCAATTACTTAGCAAATGACTAGGAACTAGAAGCCAGAAACTTTCCAAACTATTGATGCAAGTTTTATTCAAAAATTCTGAAATTTAACCTATTTTTATGCCCGTTCAAGCCCAAAAATCATTGCATACGCAATAACCCAAAATACGATGAAGGCGGTAACTATCAAACAATTTGGCGGAGTCGAGAATTTAGTAATTGACGACTGGCAAACCCCCGAGCCTCAAGCGCAAGAGGTACTCGTAAAAGTCCACGCGACTGCACTCAATCGCGCCGACCTTATGCAACGAGAAGGCAAATATCCGCCACCTCCTGGTGCAAGTCCGATTTTGGGTTTGGAAATTGCCGGTGAGATAGTAGCAGTAGGAGATGAGGTAAAAAATCGTAAAATTGGTGACCGGGTCTGTGGTTTGATTCCGGGCGGAGGTTATGCCCAATACGCGGTAATTGATGAGCAAATGACCTTTCAGATTCCGCAAAATCTAAGTTTTGAAGCGGCGGCGGGTATTCCTGAAGTTTTTTTGACCGCTTATCAAGCCCTGCGCTGGTTGGCAAAAATCCAACCGCAAGAAAAAGTACTGATTCACGCGGGGGCGAGCGGAGTAGGTACTGCGGCTATTCAACTTGCCAAGATTTGGGGTAATCCCAGTTATGTAACTGCTTCGTCTGCCAAACACGCCCTTTGCCTCGACTTGGGAGCTACTCAAGCCATTGATTATAAAACTCAAGATTTTGCCCAATCAATAATGCAACTCACTGATAATCAAGGGGTTGATGTAATCATTGATTTTATGGCTTCGAGTTATTTGGCAGCCAATTTACAATGTTTGAAAGTAGAAGGACGAATGGTAATGTTGGCTTTGATGGGTGGAGCAATTGCCAACAACATCAACCTAGCCCTTGTATTGATGAAGCGTTTACAAATCATTGGTTCTACTCTGCGGGCGCGTCCGTTGGCTTATCAAATAAGTCTGACACAGGAGTTTTGGAGTTTTGCCGAAAATCATTTTAAACAAGGCACGCTAAAGCCCATCATTGCCGAAGTATTGGACTGGCAAGCCGTACAACAAGCTCACCAATTGATGGAAGCTAACAGCAATGCCGGAAAAATCATCTTGAAAATAAGTGATTAGTAATGAATAGTGTAGAACGAATAATTTTGGTTCTGTATGATTTTACTTGATGGCAGGGAGAATTTAAAAAGAAATCTGGGTTAAATCTGTTTAATCTATGTCATCTGTGTTTCAATTTTTATTTCTCAAGTAAAATCATAAAGAAACATAGTTTTTTAATTATTTGAAAATCCCTCAGAGGCGAGATACGTCAATAGGTTAGTAATTGTATAAATATCTGATTATCAATTAGTTACACTTTTATAAATGTTTACTTTATTTTGTAATCATTACCTTACCGAAAAATATTGTACGCATTATTTTTTTTGTTCCTTAATGATTTAAGATGAATATTTTAAAAACCCAAGAAAAATCATAAATCATTGATAATCAATGCTTTGTACTTTCAATTAATCAATTTATAATACTACTGTACAAAATTTAGAACCATCAAGACACAAAGTTTCTAAGTACGTGATTATCAACATTTTGCGTCTTAGCGTCTTTGCGTGAAAACATATTTTGTACAGTAGTATTTCAATGGGTGCATTTCAAATTTACTACCTATAACCCTCTCCTTCGGAGAGGGCTAGGGTGAGGCAATAGAAACGCGTAAATTTGAAATGCACCCTATTTCAATTTATTTTGCCTAAACTCCCAATGGAGAGCCGTTGATTTACAAAGCATCTCTAACTCATTTTATAAAATCTTTGACAAATCCAAGGCAAAGTCGGGCAAAAGCACTGAGCTGATTTTGGTCGAGAAATCAGGAATCATTTGGGCTTCCTCTTCGTTGGAGCGATAGATATAAACTTTTTGCTCGGCTATATCTATCAGCCAAGCCTCTTGACAACCATAATGCAACCAATTTTCCATTTTAGTTTTTAGTTTTGCCAATCGGTCTGATTTTGAACGAATTTCAACCACCAAATCTGGGCAAATGGGGGCAAACTCGTCTTCTTGTTGGGTTTTGGTCAGCGACTGCCAACGACTACGACCCACCCAAGCTACATCGGGCGATAAAATTGACTCATCGGGCATTTTGAAACCGGTGCTTGAATCAAAAACTTCGCCGAGTTGAGAAGCCTCGTTCCATAGAAAGAGATTTCCACTAACATACATATTGATTTTGCCAGTATTTGAGAAAGTGGGTGGCATAACTATCAATTGGGTTTTTCCATAGCGTTCCAGTTGAAAATCAGGGTTGTCTTGGCAAATTTTGATAAAAGCCTCATCGGAAACCTCCATATCATTGAGTTTCAAAATCATTCTATCGGAAGTAAGCACAGGCTCGGCAATTGAAATCATTGAGCTAATATTTTTTTAAAGATACGAAAAAAATGGTTCTTGATGGCTTTGGAACAAGAATAAAATAAAGTAAACAATTGAATTTATGAATTAATTGATAATCAATGTATTACATTAACGTGAATATTTTGAAATATATTAAAAAAGTACAAAAAATTAAAGTTTTAAAAAATAACCCAAAATATTCCCAAGCCGTCATCCTGCGTGGAACTTTGTTAAATTGTTACTTCTTAGAATTTTTCTGTAATTAATT
>JALONJ010000639.1 GCA_025455045.1 Microscillaceae bacterium
TTTTACAAAAGTTAAATGAATTTTATTTCTAAAATAAACCTTTTAAATTTATAAATAAAATTTGTATTTTTTTAATAATATTTCAAAATATTCACGTTATTTTATTCTTGTTCCTAAGTTGTTGATTATCCGCCAGAGGCGGAACAAGGTCAGCACTTTGCGCCTTTGCCAGAAAATATAACTGTACAGTATTATTGTTTTGTGTAAAATCTGATAATCAGGTCTTTAGTACGCCACTCGGAACTAGAAACTATCCAAACTATTGTAAGCATAATTTTCTAAAAAACAATTTTAAAACCTACCACCAGCACATCATCGGTTTGGCGTTCTTTGCCTTTCCAATCTTCAAAAGTTTGTTGCAAAATGGCTTTTTGCTCAGTAAATGGCTTAAGATGAATCTCGAACAAAAGCTCGCGGAGGCGTTTGCCCATAAATTTCTTAAATTCGGGTCCGCCAAATTGGTCAGCAAATCCATCGGAAAACATATATACCCAAGTGGGTTGGTCAATTTTGAGCGTATGCTTGGTATATACTCGGTGGGCTTCTTTTTGCTCGCCGCCCACGGGAGTTCTGTCGCCTTTTATTTCAAACAACTCTTGATTTTGAATATACACCAAAGGGCTTTTGGCTCCGGCATACTCGAGAGTTTGGCGATAGCGGTCAATCACACCCAGAGCCATATCCATACCATCACGATTTTGGGTTTCGGCTTGCTTGAGCGATTGGCGCACACGCTGGTGTAGCTTGCCCAATACTACTTCGGGCGAGGTAATGCCATCGGCATTTACGATTTGGTTCAAATGGGCATCACCTACCATTGACATAAATGCGCCGGGCACCCCGTGACCGGTACAATCAATGGCAGCAATGAGCAATTTGCCGTCTTTTTCGGCAAACCAATAAAAATCACCCGAAACTATATCCCGTGGTTGGAAAAAAATAAACATTTCGGGGATAAACATTTTGATACGCTCCCAATGAGGCAACATAGCCTCTTGAATCCGGCTGGCATAGCTGATACTCGCCGTCATATCGCGGTTGATTTGCTCAATGATTTCTTTTTGTTTGACTACTTCCTCCGTGCGTTTTACGACTAGGCTTTCCAAGTTTTGGCGATAATGCTCTATCTCCATAATATCAGAATAAGAGCGTAAGCCAGTGGTGATGGTTGTAAAGAGTTTTTTGTCGGTAAGTTCGGTTTTATTTTTATAATCGTTGATGTCGTATTTGAGAATCACCTCATCTTCGGGGGCTTGCCCGGGCTGCCCGGTGCGCAATACAATTCGCACAAACTCATTTTTGAGGTCGGTACGAATTTTATCAATTACCTCTAAGCCGGCGTGGTTGCTTTCCATCACCACATCTAACAAAATAAGGGCGACATCGGTGTGGTCTTGCAAAAGCTGTACGGCTTGTTCGCCGGTATAGGCATCAATAAACTCAAGTTTACGATTTTTGTATTGATAATCACCAAGGGCAAAGCGAGTTACGGTGTGGATTTGTTCTTCATCATCCACAATCATTATTTTCCAACATTCACTTGCCTCGGGCGAGTTTTCGGAGTCGTCATCAAGGGCAAACAACAAATCATTGTCCGAGTCGTCATCGGCAAATAGCAATTCGTCTTCGTCGTGCATCATCATTTAGCAAATTTGGCAAATATTACCGCAATATTTGTTCAAATTCCTTAAAAATCAAATATTAAATTATAATAAAACCCCAAGAATTGTGAAAGTTGGCTTATTTTTTTAGTTAATTAATTGATTATCAAGCGGTTATATTCACAGAATTGCTAGTCATTTTTTTGCAACCAAGCGTTTGCTCCGTCAAACCGTAGGATAGAATCTAAGGCTCATTTTAAGGCGGATAGGTTGGTCGTGCGTTTTAAAGTTTGTATAAATAGTCTAATTATTTGTTAAAAAAATACAAAAAAAAGACTTTTTAGCAGTTTCTTCGTTTTTATGGTAGAGGTCTTGCGAATGTGCAAAACTTCGCTTATTTTTATCACAAACATTCAATTTGTATGGAAAACACTCAATCTTATCAAAATATTCACCAAGAGCATAGCGATTGGTTGAAGGAATTAAGTTTTTTTCAAGATGAAATTCGTTATTATCAAAATAAGATTTTACAAATTGTCTTGAAAAACTTGCGCGATGTCAATATGGAAAAAATTGGCGCGTATCGACAGGCTTTTTTGAATGACCGCCTAATGATTGCCGATTTTCGCCGCCAAATTACCGTTTGGGAACAAGCCCTAGCCGAAAAAAAACCCTTGTCCAATGAACCGGATTTTCAATTTTTTCGCCAAGAAATGCAGGAGTTCAAAGCCGCTTTTCAAATCTTGCGGCGCGATGTAAAACGATTTTTGGCAAAATCGCGCAAGTTTTTGAAAATCAGGTAATTAGCCCAGAGGTTTAGGAATATTCGGCAATTCCTACTATAGATAAGTGCTTGATTATCAATGGATTATGAAATTATTACTAACTTGTAAAACCCTGATAATCAAGTAGTTATAAAATAACCAGTTTACCCGAGTGCATTTCAAATTTACATTTTAAGACCTCACTCCTGCCCTCTTATCTGAGAGAGGGAAGCTAAGGAATGAATTTGAAATGCACCCGTTTATATTTTGTTGGGTTGAGTAGCCCCCAAACAAAGCTTGGTCGCCTTTACTGCGGATTCTGCCAAAGCCTCTTTCATCTACATCTCGCGCATAAATCAATTTGGACAAAATAGTTTCGATAGCTACTAATTTTTGGCGGGTTTCCAATCTTTCCAACAATTTCAATCTTTGTTTGAGCATTTTTCCGACCTCGGAAAAATGGTTTTCAATCAATTCTCCGGCATTTTCGCAAGCTGTTTTGGCTTTTTCAATTACTTTAACGTGAATATTTTTATAACTAATTGATAATCAACTAATTATAATGTAAAAAATACATTTTTTCGATAAATTATAAATTATGTTTAAAATAAAATT
>JALONJ010000640.1 GCA_025455045.1 Microscillaceae bacterium
AAGTTCCTTACAGGATGACGAGTGGGGAGATGAGTTGGGTTATTTTCAAATATTTCATTTTTTGTACTTTTTTAATATGTTTTAAAATATTCACGTTAAATATTACCGGCTTTCAGACCTACCAAGCGGCGGGTAAGGTCGGCATCGATGGCATCTTGAAAAGCGGCATACAGCTTACTTTCATCAGTTGGCGATATTTCGTGTTGGGTTTTGTGGCGTTTGTCAAATAAAGTACGCGCAATGGAGGCTATATTTTTGAAATATTTGGATTGATAGCTGATAGGTACATCGGTAGAAGACGTAGCGTTGATATGCGCAATGATGCTCTCAATTTCGGGTTTTATGACTATCAAAACAGTATGCGCCAGTTCCTCTTTGTCTATCTCAAATTTGTTTTGTTCGACAATATTGTTGGCAATGTAATTATTTACAAAATCTTCATATTTTTCATCAATTGCCTTGAGAATAAGCGAAGCTTGTTTACCGGCGGCAAAAGACAAATAAAATCCTAGGGCTAACAAACCGGCAAATATTCCGCCTATGATATAAAGATAAATCATATTTTGAAAAATTTATTTATTTATAAATCACTGATTATCAATCTATTGTATGTAAATAGTGATTGCTTAGCAGCAATTCCCACTGTAAAATAATTAAATAAAAGTTTTATATTTTAACTTTTAAATTTATAAAAACAACAAGATATATAAGTAATTGATAATCAGCATTTTAAATGTATTTTTTTCATTAAATTGCCCTTAGCGAAACCCTAGAACCCGCCAGAGGCGGGGCAGTAAAAACTCGGTTTGAAGCGAGCCTTAGCGAGCGACTAAGCGAATTCGTAGGCTTTCGGTTCAAAAATTCAGGCTAGTGTAGGGTTGCTTGGTTTCGTTGTTTCTTTTTTATCAAGAAAAAAGAAAGTTGTAGCAAAAATGAATTTATAAGAACCTCATTATCAATTAGTTACATAAAATCTATTTGTAAAAATTCTAAAAAAATAAATATTCGTTTAAAATTTTCACATTGGGAATTACTGGAACTAGAAACTATCCGAACTATTGCCAATAAGTCCATTATTCATTCGATTCCTTACAGTTTTTTTCCCAAAGTTCTTTGGCGGGCGCGTAGCCCAGTTCGGTTGCCAGCTTCCAATCACTGCAAGCTCCGTTGGAGTCCACCAGTCTATAGCGGGCATTGCCCCGCATATAATAAGCCAAAGCGTGCTTGCGATTGAGTTGAAGAGCAACATTGAGGTTGGCTACTACGGTGTTGTAGTCTTTGCGCTTCATAAACGAATTGGCGCGGCTCACATACACTTCGGGGTCGTTTTGATTGAGTTTTAAGGATTTAGCGTAGTCTTTGATAGACTCTTCGTACTTTTTCAAACTATCGCGGATAACTGCCCGATAGTGATAGTACTTGGCGGCATTTTCGTTCAATTTGATAGCCCGATTGATGTCGCCGAGAGCTTTGTGGTATTTTTCCAAACGGAGTTGAGCGTATGCCAAATTTGCCAGAATATCGGCATTTTTCTCTTCCAATTTCAACCCAGCTTCAAGGTCGGCTACCGCCCCCTCAAAATCATTGGCTTCTATTTTCTTAATTCCGGTGTTCAAAAGTTCTTGAGCAGTTTGAGCTTGCAAGCTGACTGCACTCAATCCTACCAACAGCAGCAAAATAAGTAGTTTTTTTTTCATAAACAGATTTAGCATTAATTATTGTTAAAAGCTATCAACATTCGGGTTGAATTAGCGTTTATCTATTAGAACGAAATATTTGGCAAATTTGGAATAAAACTACAATAAAATGATGAAAAAAAAGATTTTCCTAGTTCTTGGCTTATTAATTTTTTGCTTAAATCTCGCCCAAGCTCAAACCCACTTTGGTTTTAGCGGGCAGGTGGGTATTCCGACCAATAATTTCCGCGAAAACACCAATGCAGTGGGCGGGGGTTTCAATTTCAATGCTT
The DNA here is from genome assembly GCA_025455045.1 of Microscillaceae bacterium. GTDB lineage: Bacteria > Bacteroidota > Bacteroidia > Cytophagales > Microscillaceae > JALONJ01. The sequence goes on from JALONJ010000640.1 coordinate 1,970, forward strand.
ACTTCCCATTCTCGCCCAAAGTACCCATCTTTTTGGGTATTAATTTTGGGTATATGCTGTATGGAGTCAATCAACAACGATTGGTCGATAATTTGGAGGTAAAAGCCGGCAATATAGTGCTTGACCGCATACCCGTAGATTTTAACATCAATACCAACAACAACCTCATCAATGGCTTGGTAAGCCTGCGGTTCAAAGCCCCTCTGCAAACTATCCAGCCCTACCTCGAGGGTGCAGTGGGTTTTAATTATCTTTATACCCGTACCAAAATTATTGACAATACCGGCAGATTTACCGTCAATAATAATAACAACACTACCAACAACAATAATGTAATCAATGCCCGTACCCAAATCAATAGTTGGGTTTTGAGCTACGGCGGAGGGGGTGGTTTTATGATTAATCTGGGCGGAAGTGCATTTCTCGATTTGCGGGTCTTGTACTTAATTGGTGGGCGTGCCGATTATTACGACCGTTCGCAAACCCAAAATTGGACTTTGACTTTTGGCGGCTCTAATTACAACCGCCAAACCCCTAGCGATATTACCGCGCAAGGTGACGGCATACCCAAAAGCTCCACAACCGATATGTTTATGGGCAATATCGGGCTTACTTTTCAAATCAATCGTTGATGTCGTATTTGTCCAAGTCTCATAAAATTTAATGTAACTTCTCATAATCATTTGATTATCAGTAAGTTACATTGATTAGAAATATTTTTTAAAAATCATTAAATATTTATAACAATAGTTCGGACAGTTTTTCAACCCCCTACCCCCGCAGCAGGGCTGTTAAGTTCTCTTTTTGAGCCAAATTTTATTCGCCGTTAGACCTCACCCCTGCCCCCTCTCCCCTTGAGAGGGGGAAGATTCAGGAAACCCCTCCCTGAAAGGGCTAATCTCCCTACAGAAAAAAAGTTGGGAAACGATTGTATAAGTACAAATAAATACAGTATCAAATTTTACTTGTTCATTTTAAGAATTTACCTTTTGAGTTACCAAATATTATT
>JALONJ010000177.1 GCA_025455045.1 Microscillaceae bacterium
GTACAGGCTTGATTTTTTGTTTCTTTTTTATCAAGAAAAAAGAAAGGGAGGTAACAAGTTTTTCTAATAAATACCTCATTATCAATGCTTTATGTAAAATCCGATTCATAAAAATTCTTACAAATTAAATATTCGTTTAAAATTTCTACAGTGGGAATTGCTGAAAATAGCATAACCTGTTGAGTGTCAATTACTTACAAAAACTGTCCGAAGTATTGAGATTATCAAATAGTTAGCAAATCACTGGAAACTACCCGAGTTATTGTTTTCAAAAGTATTACTTTATTTTGAGTCTGTTTCTATCAGTCAAGTTTTTTAGCCCATCAGTAGTTGTGCCAAGAAATAATCACCCAACAAAATGGCAATACAACTGCTGGTTACGGCTTGAGTGCTGGATTGCCCTACTTCCAACGCTCCTCCTGAGGTATAATAACCTTTGAAAGCCGAGATGGAAGAAATCAAAAAAGCAAAAACTACGGCTTTGATAAGCGCGAAAGTTACGGTAAAACTGTTAAAATCAGTGCGGATACCTTTAATATACTCGGTTTCGGTGAGCAATTGCCCCAAAGTACCTGCCAAATAGCCCCCCATCATTCCCAAAAAACCTGCCAATACCACCAACATCGGAATCATCAACATAGCCGCCACAATTTTGGGCAAAACCAAATACGATGCCGAGTTGATGCCCATTACTTCCAAAGCATCTACTTGCTCAGTAATGCGCATTGTCCCCAGTTCTCCGGCGATATTGGAGCCTACTTTGCCCGCCAACACAATACAAATGACCGTAGGTGCCAACTCCAAAATGACAATATCGCGGGCTATTTGTCCGATAATATACAAAGGAATGAGGGGCGAAATCAAGTTAAAAGCAGTTTGGACGGCAGTTACTGCCCCCATAAAACTCGATACAATACTTACAATAAATACCGAATTAATCCCGATTTTGATACATTCTTCAATCACGAGCTTCATATACACCGAAAATCGCTCGCGGTTGACAAACATACTCGCCATAAAAAACAAATACCTACCAAAAGTTGCCATTATCACTTCAAATATTTTAACTATTTCAAAGTGCAAATTAAGAGATTTTTTCTATTAATTTTGAGGGGTAATTTCGCACTTGTAAATTTAACCTTTGATAATTTTATTTTTTATCCATAAGTAATTGATTATCAGGCATTTAATTAGATTTTATGATTGTTCAAAATTTTGTTTTATCTAAATTGAAAAATTATGGCAAATAAAAACAAAGCAGATGCCCAGCTTTACCAATTCAAAATCACTTTAAAAGATGCTCCGGTTCCGATTTGGCGCAGAATTCACGTCAGTAGTACCGAAAATTTTTTAAACTTACACACTTATATTCAAGATGCAATGGGCTGGTACAACTACCATATGTTTACCTTTGAAAAAGATAGAGGTAAATACCTGTTGGTGGATAGCGAAGAGAGCCTAGCCGACTATGGTAATGATTTGGCAGCCAATATAAATCTCTATGAGGTATTTACAGCCGAAAAAGACAAAATGCTATATACCTATGATATGGGCGACAATTGGGAACACGAGGTGGTTTTGGAAAAAATATTGCCTTTGCTACCCAGCACCCCTCACCCGGTATGTATTGGTGGCAAAGGCAAATGCCCACCCGAAGATTGCGGTGGAGTATGGGGCTATGCCGACTTGCTTGAGATACTCAAAGACCCCAAGCACCCTGAGTATGATGCTATGTGCGAGTGGATAGACATAGAGAGTGGCGATGATTGGGATCCAAATGAATTTGAGTTAGAAGCAGAGTAGCTCAATAAAAAACTCATAACTAATTGAAAATCAATAAGTTATGAGTTTTTAATTTTAAATTCTACCCATTGCATATAAACATAGAGGACTATTTAAAATTAAATTTTTGAATTATTTTTTAAATAATCCCTATGAACTTTTGGATTAAAAATTAATAACCTGGGTTCTGAACTAATTTAGGGTTAGCGTTCATTTCTCTAAATGGGATAGGAAACAAGGCTTGACTATCAACCCAGTTAGTAAACGTGGTAGCGGCTCGCCCAGTTCGTACTACATCAAAGAAGAAATGACCTTCTAATGCCAATTCAAGTCTTCTTTGATTAAACACTTCATTTCTTAAAGAAGTTTGATCGATAGTTCCGGTATAATTACCTATTCCTGCTCTATTTCTAATTTGATTGATTAGTACGACTGCATCATCTAGATCAGTTCCGGTATTTCTTTCTACTAAGGATTCTGCACGAATCAACAACATCTCAGCTAATCTAAAAACCAAAGTAAAGTCATCACCGGTTGCGGGGCGATAATACTTCAAACTTGGTCCAGTAGAGGTGGTCAATATTCTACGGGTATCATTTGTAGCATAGAGTCCTTGCAAAGTAGTTGTAGGTCTCATCTCATTACGCCCACCATTGGCACTCGGTAATAAAAAGAAAGCAAAAGAGTTTTGGTCTTGGTCACTAAATGCCACAAACCAAATGACTTCATTAGTACTTCTAGCCTCAAATAGGTTAATAAAATTAGTTGTCAAGACTCTACCAGTTCCGGCTAAAGTTGCGTCACTAATTGCTTGATCCCACTCTCTACGATAGAGTCGCACCCTTGCTCTAAGTGCATAAGCAGCAGCTTGTGAAACTCTATTTCCAACCAACGTGGGTAACAAGGCAATGTTGGCATCAGATAAATCGGAAATCACTTGTTGGTACACCTCTTCAGGGCTATTTCTTGGTACTTGTAATGTTACAACATCTACCTCGTTGGTGGGAGTAAGAATAATAGGTACTCCGCCCCAGTATCTGAGCAAATTAAAATAATGTAAAGCCCGGAAAAATTTAGCTTCGGCTACCAATTTATCTTTATCGGTAAAAGCGGGGTCAGTAACTTTGGGAGCTTGGTCAATGATTTGATTAGCCCGATTAATTCCCACGTAGATTACTTGCCACATATTTGAAACCTCTACATTATCCACCAAAATAGTCCGATTGGCAATTTGGGCAAATGATGGAAAAGTGCCGGTATGTCTAAGATTAGTAGCTCCGTGAAAATCTGGGAAGAGTGTATAACGCAATCCTAGATAATTACCTGACTGTACGTTATCATATACTCCATTCATAGCCGCCCTAGCACCTGCCGGAGTGGTAATAGCTTTCGCCGCATCAACTGAATTTTGGGGAACCTGCTTTTCAACTAGTTCACATCCTAATAATACAATTAGAAAGCTAAGACATATAAAATTTATAATAAGTTTCATCTTTAAATTCATTTTAATAAATTAAAAACCAATGTTTACACCAAAAGTAATAGTCCGAGCTTGCGGGAAGGTCAAGAAATCAGTACCTAATGAAATGTTTGAACCACTGAAAGTATTTACTTCTGGATCAAGTCCACTATAATTGGTAAAAGTAAGTAAGTTTTGAGCCGAAGCATAAACTCTTAATCTTTCCACTGCAAATTTCTTGGTTATGGTACTAGGTATAGTATAACCAAATACTACGTTTTTCAAACGAACAAAAGATCCATCTTCCAACCATCTGTCTGACGTTCTTCGGTTGTTATTGGGGTCTCCCCATACCGCTCTTGGCATATCAGTATTGGTATTTGTGGGTGTCCAACGGCGTAGTACCCCATCGGTTTGTCCGAATACCCCATTCATACCCTCTGAGAAAGCGCGCGTGTTGTTATAGATTTTATTACCTTCAACAAACTGGAAAAATATGGTTAAGTCAAAACCTTTATAGCTTAAAGTATTTGTCCAACCTCCTATGAAGTTTGGCTGTGCTGAACCCAAAATCCGTTGGTCAGCCCCCGATATGAAGCCATTTCCATCTATATCCACAAACCTAATATCACCTGGAGCTGTAAGTGCTGCCTGATAACGACCACCATTAAATTGGGTACCAGTTGCTGGATTGATAGGTACAGCTGCATTTAACGCATTGATTTCTTCTTGAGTTTGGAAAATACCTGCAACCACTGAACCTCTAAAAGTACCTAATGGCTGTCCTTGTTCTACCCACGAGGCAAAACCAGCCGCAAATGGAGGCACATCCGTGGGAAGTTTGGTTATTTTATTTCGGTTAAATGCAATGTTAAAATCAGAAGTCCATTTCAAGCCGCCATCTACATTGATAGGGGTAGCCGAGATACCCAACTCTATACCTCGATTTTCCATACTACCTACATTACGAAAATAATTAGCAAAACCAGAGGTAGCCGGAATAGGTACATTGAACAACAAATCACGAGTTTGTTTGATGTAGTAATCAAGCGTAAAATTCACTTTATTAAAAAAGCCAAAGTCTAATCCAACATCCAACTGAGTAGTTGTTTCCCAAGTTAGGTTGTTATTGGTTAATTGAGTAGGTGCCAGACCAGCCGCTTGCAAGTAATTTGCACCTGTACCAAACAATGGCAGATAATTGAAATTACCAATTTCTTGGTTTCCGGTAATGCCGTAGCTTGCTCTTAGCTTTAATTCATTCAAAAATTTTACGTTGTCCATAAAACCTTCATCTATGATTCGCCAACCAGCCGATACTGCGGGGAAGAAGCCAATACGTCTATCTTGTGAAAATCTTGATGAATTGTCAGCTCTTAAAGATACGGTTAATAAATACTTACCTTTATAATCATAGTTTAGACGAGTAAAATACGAACCTAAAGCCCAAGATGTAGCACTAGAAGATGCAACAGTTCTCACCGCACCGGCACTAAGCTGACGAATATCATTACCGGGAAAACTTGTAGCTGAGGCATCAGTATCGTTAAATCTTGACTCTTGGAAGCTAACCCCAAGCAATGCACCAAAATTGTGATTTTCGCCAAAGGTTTTATTGTACATTAAGGTGTTTTCACTTAACCAGTTAATTTCTTGAGCAGTGTTAGCATCTCCAGAACCATTTACCGAATTACCTTGTACTGTTGTAGTTGGAATAAATCGGTCTTCTCGGAAATACAAATAATCCAAAGACCAACTGGTTTTAAACGTGAATCCTTTGGCAATTTCGTATTGAGCATATAAGTTTGCCAAAGCTCGGTTATTAACTGCACTATTCGTAGGTTCAATTGCCTGAGCTAATGGATTATCTACCGAGGAATTAGGGTCTAAAGCATACGTACCATCAGTTCTGTAAACCGGAATATCTCCAGCGGTCAAGATAGCTGCAGATAACACTCCAAAAATGTTATTATCATTATTAATCCGAGTATTCACCGAACGGGTTAAACTAAGTTTTGCCCCTACTTTTATCTTTTTACTAAGTTGGTTATCAATCTTTATCAAACCACTCAAGCGACTAAATCCAGAACCTTTGATAATACCATCTTGGTCAAAATAACTACCTGAAACATAAAAACTGGTTTTGTCGTTCCCCCCTTGCGCTGAAAGCTCATAACTTTGTATAGGGGCAGTTTGAAAAATTTGATCTTGCCAGTTGGTATTGGCAGCAGTACTAGGGTCTTCAAAAATTGCCAAAGTGCGGATACCGGCTAGTCTAACTGGAAACGGGTTGGGTTCTACCACAGACACTCTTCCGTTAGCATTAAGCGCAATTCCAGTTTGAGGTCCGAGCCACCACGCTGACATATGTGCTGGTGATTCCCATTGCAAAGTGCCAGTCCCAAAACCCGGAGCAGTATAAAATCCGCTTGGTTGCAATACTCCATAGCGATTTACAATCATATCGCGGAGGAGTTCCACACTTTGTGGACCAGATATAGTATTAGATCTACGCCATGTATCTTGAAAACCACCATAATAATTAAAGTTTATTCTAGTTTTGCCAGCAGCTCCACTTTTGGTAGTAATCAATACAACCCCATTGGCAGCGCGTGAGCCATATAGTGAAGCCGCGGAAGCATCTTTCAATACCTCCATTGATTCAATGTCATTAGGGTTAATATCATTCAAAGCACTTACCTGTTGATTACCTACACCAATTGAAGAGTAACTACCCGTATTAATTGGCACACCATCTACTACGTACAATGGTTCGTTACTGGCGTTAATAGAACTAGCCCCGCGCACACGAACTGCAATCCCGCTACCCGGCGTACCTGAGTTTTGCGTTACTTGTACCCCTGCCGCACGACCTTGCAAGGCTTGGTCAAGACCAATCACGGGTTGGTTTCTAAATTGTGCCGAGTTTACAGATGCTATCGAGCCGGTTACTTCTCTTTTGTCTTGAGTACCATAGGCTACCACGACCACTTCACCCAATTCTTTGGTACTTGCTTGTAATTGAGCATCAATGGTTGATTGAGTTGTTACCAAAACTTCACTTAAAGTGAATCCAACTCCTTGAAAAACAAGGACTACGTTTGAACCAACGCTAATAGAGTATTTACCATTAATATCTGTGGTAGTACCTACATTGGTGCCTTTCACAAATACACTTACCCCCGGCAATGCTTCACCGGATTCTACATCGGTTACTTTGCCGGTGATTGTTCGCTCTTGAGCCAGTGCTATTGAAAATAGCCCCAAGCAAAAAAACAAACATAGAAACTGTAATTTTTGCCTCATAATTTTTAATTTGTTTTAAAGATTAATGTTACAGTTACAAAACTACTCCAAAAAGTAAAATGTTCAATAGGTTGTATAAAAATTAACAAAATATCGGTGTAAAATGGCATTTAATCTATAAATTTCACCATTTAGTAGGCAAATTATCATTAATATCCTCTGAGGTACCCTATCATAATCATTCAGCCTCCCAAACTACTTGTTTGGTGTAGTAATCATTGGGCTGATTTTGACTTGGCTATTTTTGATGGGGCTTAAGAAATAATTATTTGCTTCAAAAGAATCACAAGCGATTATTAGCCCAAAAAAATTAAGAAATGGAAAGCCCAAAAAATGAAATTTGTATCAAAAAGAAAACTAGAAGTTTTGAATGAAGAACTAACCCAACATCAAGAAGAAATATCAGCCCAAAGAGATATTTTGATTCAAAAAAATGCGGAAATTTAAGAAAATAACCATTATATTATAAATTTGAATGAAAATTTGAATGAAAATTTGAATGAAAATTTGAAGAAAATTGTTCTTGAGCGTACCCAAAAGCTCAAATTCCAAAATACGCAATTGCCTGAGTATGCTTTTGTCAATGCATACAAGTTACGCTCTCCCTTGGCAAGTACTATGGGATTGGTCGATTTGGTCAAAGATGCCCCACTCAATAGCGAGCAAAGTAAACTTATAAATTATCTTATCCCAAGCCATCAACAATTTGGATAATGTAGTGCGCACATTAATCACGTTCTGAAATGCATCAAATCGGCTTTAGATTTGGATAATTTGGAATGAAAAAATGCCGACTAAAAAGTTTTCACACCCAAAAGTTCGTAACTTAATGTCCAATTTATTAATTTTATTCGTTTAAACTTGAACAGGCTGTAGCTTGCTTAACTGCAATAGATCATAACTTATTGATAATCAATTATTTACAAATTTTATCATTCTCAACTTGCCTTATTTGGGTATGAAATCAAGCATCAAAAATTTTTATATTTACTTTTTTATATTCCAATTATTGAATTGGAATTCTATTGTTTTGGCACAATCTACGCTGTTTAGTGTGGGTAGTGTATTCAGTTCTAACCATTGGACGGGAGTACACTTCTTGCCAAGCGACCCCGAGATTTATGTTACGCTCAACCCCGACAACCCCAACGCGACCCGACAAAAAGCCATTGGTAGCCCATTTGTATCGCGGGGTTGTGGCAACATCAAAGTTAAATTGGAAGCTTTGGCTTCGGGTAGCGGCACGCTTACTTATGAATGGATTGATGTAGTAAGTGGCAGTTTGCTTGGCACCGGCGCAAGCCTAACTGTTCCTTTGATTGAAGGGCAATATTTTGTAAAAGTAAGTGATAATACCGGCTCTATCTTTTCATCGACAATTGTGCAGCTTTGCCTCGAGACCGGTCCGCCCCGAGTCAGCCTACGTACTTCAGGGGCTACTACTTTGTGTTTGTCAGGCGCACCTACCACGCTTACGCTTACTGCTGATGCTCAAAATCCTAATCCAAGTTTGTTTTGTGCAGATGGCAGTTTTATTTACCAATGGTTTAAAGACAATGTTTTATTGCCCAACGAAACGGGCGCAAACATTCAACTGACCAATCAAGCCGACAATGCCGGACGTTATACGGTGCGTGTAGCCAACACTTGTGGCTTGGGGGCAAACTCTACGGCTACTTTGGAAATCCGAACCACCAATTCATCGCCTTTGCAGGTAAGTTTGAGTTCGGCAGATGGCAGCAATGCTTTGTGTCCGAATGGTAGTCTGGTTTTGCGAGCCGATGCTGGGGGATTGGTGGATAGCTACCAATGGTTTAGAAACAATACTCCTATTGCTCTAGGAACAAGCAATTCCTTGACGATTACGACCGGTGGGAGTTATAGAGTAAGAGCCATCAATGGTTGTGGGTTCAATGACTCTCCGGTTTTGACCATAGGTTCAACTACTGCCCCCGCTCAAATATTAATAGATGTATTTCCCCCTGATGGTATTTTTTGTCAAAATGACGTGGGTTTTTTGATTCCCAATGTTTTGAGTGGCGGACAAGTAGAGCGATTTGAATTGTATCGCAACAATGGATTGTATGCGACTGCGCCCGATGCCGGAGGCTTTTTGGTAAGTGAAATAGGCACTTATAAGATTCGAGCCATCAATAAATGCGGCAACGTGGAGTCAAATCCGATAAATATGGGGGCAATTGTTGCTCCAACTTTTGTGCGCATTGCTCCGCAAGGCTCTTTGTCTTTGAGTTCAACTTGTGTACCACCCACCAATAGTGTAGTTTTGGAAGCCGTTTCCGATGGCACTCAATTGACTTATGAATGGTTTTTGAACAATGTGAGCATTTTGGGGGCAAGCAATGCGATTCTTAACGCCAATGCTATTGGTCAATACCAAGTAGTAGTGAGCAATAATTGTAATATGGTAAGTTCGGCTTCGGTGCAGGTAATTCAAGTCAACAGCCCGCCCCCGACCAATATTTCAATCTCGAGTGGGGGAATATTTAGCACTTGCGATGGTGGTATTGATTTGACGTGCAATAACTTTGGCAATGGCACTTCTTATGAATGGTTGCTCAATAGTAGCATCATTGCTCGCACGACCAGCCCCAATTTTCGGGCTACCCAAAGTGGTAATTATGCCGTAAAAGCGCGCAATGCTTGTGGCGAGTCCAATGTGGCTTCATCGCTTGCCCTCACCATTGGCAATGCCCCCAATTTGATCAACATCAATGCCCCGCAGGGTTTCTCAAGTTGCCAAGCCGGAGGTGCCCTGAGTTTGAACTTTACTCCCGAAGCTGGTATCAATTATCAGTGGTTCAGAGACGGGCAGGTAATTGTTGGAGCAACCAACTCTTCTTTAATCACCTCATTATCAGGAAGTTATACAGTACAAGCTACCAATGCCTGCACTACGGTAGAATCATCTCCGGTAGATTTGGTTTTTTTCGTACCGCCCCAAAGCGGCGAGGTGTTGGTTAATTTGAATCCTTGTGAGACACCTTTGAGCCTGAGCGTCCAGACCTCGGCTAACTTTTTGAGTTATCAATGGTATCGGATTCATAACAATACTTTGAATTTGGTGGGTACGCAAGCTACTTATACCCCTACTTTGGTTGGTGCTTATTTTGTGCGGGTGCGCAATGTTTGTTTGCCAATAGGCGTTTGGGTTAGTTCGCCACCGGTCCAAGTAAGTGCCATAGGAGGCAGCATAGCCTTGCCCGAACCTATTGTAAACGGACCCACCACCACCATTTGCCCCAATACGCAGGTAAAACTGACAGCTCAGGTAAGCAATGCCTCGGGTTTGAATTATCGATGGTTCAAAAACAATCAATTGATTCCTAATCAAAGTCAAAATGAGCTAACTGTCAGTGAATCAGGCGAATACACAGTAGAGGTTTTTTCGCCCAATAATCCCAATTGCGCCCGCACCTCTTTGCCTTTTGCTTTGTTTTATTCGCCACCTCCAGCTTTGCTTTTGAGTTTTAATGGCAATCAAACCTTTTGCGAAGGCGACAGTATTCAATTGGTGGCTAATTTTCAAATTCAACCGGCGCAGTTTTCTTGGTTCAAAGACAATCAATTGCTCAATACCAACATCCGAACTATCTATGCCAAAACTGCCGGAAATTACCGACTAGAAGCCCGCTATACGTCAGCTACCGTTAGTTTTCCTTGTGCTTTGACTACTGCTACCGAGTTATTGCTAAATACTAGCCCGCAACCTCAACCGCGAATTGTAGCCGACGGATTTCGTTTTCGTTCTTTGGACGAAGGGGCTTTGTATCAATGGAATATCAATGGAATTCCTATCTTGGGGGCGGAATCGCGTACTCATTTACCTCTTGACTCCGGCAGGTATTCGGTAACAGTTACCAATGAAGCCGGGTGTGTGGGTACTTCGGAGGAAATTTATAGCTTGGGGATTTACTTAGGGACAACCGACCCTTTGCGAGTTGCGCCCAATCCGAATGATGGTAATTTTTATATTACCGTAGTGAGCGAGAATATAAGCACCATTAGCTTATATGACAGTATGGGCAAAATTATTTTTGAAAATCAATCGGTCGACAAAGAAAATAGCATTGGCGGATTTGCCATCATTCGGGTCAATCAACTGACTCCGGGCATTTATTTATTGCGAGCCTACGGGGATGGCAATTATATTACCAAAAAAGTGTTGGTGAGATGGTAGAATGATTTTTAAAAATTCAAGATTTAACAATTTAGAACTTTCGCTTAGGGTATAAACTTGCCTCTAGAAGCATAGGAAAGGGCTGAGATTGCCTTTTCTCAACTTCGGTAAAGCACTAGAGCTTTGCCGAAGTTCGGAATACTCAATTTTTAAATCGTTATGTGAAAATCTGAGAGAGTTCTTTAGGAATTGGGAATTAACAATTAGGAATTAGAAATTATTTAATTGCCTGATTTTCAATTAATTACTGGGATTACGCAGTCTCAAAATTTGGAAATATCAAGAAAATTACTTGTATTCAAAATCCTCGTTTTTTAGGGGTATCTTAAACTATTTTTCATTTGT
>JALONJ010000641.1 GCA_025455045.1 Microscillaceae bacterium
GTTTTTCCTACTAGATACGGATTTAATTTTAGGTAATTTGGCTGCTCCCTTGAGTATTTTGGTGGTGAGTAATCCGCTGTGTGCGCCTTGTGGCGTAGCCCATCAAGAACTTACCCAATTGCTCAACCAATACTCGGATGATATTCAAGTGGTTGTTCGTTTTTTGCCGGATAGCCAAGCCAATACGCCCAAAAATCAAATTATTCGCCACTTGTTGAGCCTGCCCGATTCTACCGATTGGGCAAAGGTTTTGAATGATTGGTATGCCCAACGCAACTATACCCAATGGGCTAAAAAATATCCGGTTACTCAATTGATTGATTATGAGCTACTTATACCTTGCGTAGAATGGGCAAAGCGCAGAAAAGTAGCCCAAACTCCTACAGTTTGGCTTGCCGACAAAGAACTCAAAAGCCCCTACGCAATCGCCGATTTGAAATATCATCTTAGAAATTTGATTGAAAATCAAGAATTAGTTTAAATGCCAAAATTCCCCCATTACCACCAGCCCGATATGATGGATTGTGGTCCTACCTGCCTCAAAATCATAGCCGAGCATCACGGGCGCAGGTATAGTTTGCCGTATTTGCGGGAGCAGTGCTACCTTACTCGAGAGGGTGTTTCATTTCTAGGCATCAGTCAAGGGGCGGAGGCAATTGGTTTGCGTACTCTAGCCGTCAAGATTGATTACCAACGCTTGAGCCAAGAAGTACCTTTGCCTTGTATTGTGCATTGGAATCAAGCCCATTTTGTGGTGGTTTATAAAGCCAAGCCCCCCAGCCCCCGGAGGGGGAGTTTTTCTCTATCTTCCCTTTGGCGGGCGCAGGGGGAAGGCTCGGTCTTTGTATCTGACCCCGCCAATGGCTTACTCAAATATTCCCAAGCAGATTTTTGTAAATCTTGGCTAACCCAAGGCGAAACCCAAGGAGTAGCTTTATTATTAGAGCCTAAACCGGAATTTTATCAAAAAATCGATGAAGATAAACCCACCAAGTCGGGTTTTGGGTATATCTTCAATTACCTCACCCCTTATCGCCAGTGGGTTATCCAACTGGTTTTGGGCTTGCTATTGGGGGTAGTTTTGCAATTTTTATTTCCTTTTCTTACCCAGTCAATCGTGGATAATGGGATTCATAATCAAAATCTTGGGTTTATTCAATTGGTTTTGGTAGCCCAATTGATGCTATTTTTTAGTCGGGTAGCCGTAGAGGTGATTCGCACTTGGCTGATGTTGCACTTGAGTTCCCGACTCAATATTCTGCTGATTTCCGACTTTTTGGCAAAGTTGATGCGTTTGCCCATCTCGTTTTTTGATAGCAAAATGACCGGCGATTTGATGCAACGCATCGGCGACCAACAAAGAATCCAACAATTTTTGAGTGTTTCAACCTTGAATACATTATTTTCATTGCTCAATTTGGTAATTTTTGGATTGATTTTGGGTTTTTATAACCTATTGATATTCAGCGTGTTTGCTATCGGGAGTGGTTTATATTTTGTTTGGGTTTTGGCATTTCTTAAACGTCGCAAAGCCCTTGATTATCAACGTTTTCAACAAATGGCGGGCAACCAGAGCAGTTTGATTCAATTGATTCAAGGAATGCCCGAAATCAAACTCCAAACTTGCGAAACCCCCAAACGCTGGGCTTGGGAGCGCATCCAGGCAAAGATTTTTCGCTTACAAATCAAAAGCACTGCCCTCGAACAAACCCAAATGATTGGCGGTCAAGTAATTAACGAAGTCAAAAATATTTTGATTACTTTTTTGTCGGCAACCGCCGTACTCAATAATCAAATGACTTTAGGTATGATGCTGGCGGTGCAGTACATCATTGGGCAATTGAATGCCCCCCTACAAAATTTAATTCAATTTGTGCAAGAACGCCAAGACGCTCAAATCAGCCTAGAGCGTTTGAATGAAATTCAAGAGCTTAAAAATGAAACCGATAAAGAGTTTATCACTACTTTATTGCCTGAAAATCAGACTATTAGCTTAAAAAACCTCACTTTTCAATATGAAGGTCTCGCTTCGCCCAAAGTACTGGCTGATTTGAATTTGGAAATCCTCGAGGGTAAAGTAACCGCTATAGTTGGCACCAGTGGCAGTGGCAAAACTACCCTCTTAAAACTGTTGTTGAAGTTTTATGAGCCGGTAAGTGGCGATATAAGTTTAAGCGGGATAAGTCTGAGTCATATTCACCCACATATTTGGCGGCAGCGTTGTGGAACGGTTATGCAAGATGGCTATATTTTTTCGGATACCGTAGCCGGAAACATTGCCATAGATGGCGAAAATATTGATTACCCTAAATTATTAAATGCCGTCAAAGTAGCCAATATTCAAGACTTTATCGAGAGTTTGCCCTTGGGTTATCAAACCAAAATTGGCGCAGAAGGATTGAGCCTAAGCGGTGGGCAAAAACAACGGATTTTGATTGCTCGCGCCGTTTATAAAAATCCTACCTATTTATTTTTTGATGAGGCTACTTCTGCCTTAGATGCTAATAATGAGCGAGTTATTATGCAAAATTTGCAGCAATTTTTTCAAGGCAAAACCGTCATAATTATTGCCCATCGCCTCAGTACCGTCAAAAATGCCGACCAGATTGTAGTCTTAGAAAAAGGCAAAATTATTGAACAAGGCACTCACCAACAACTCACTCAACTAAAAGGCAATTATTTTGAGTTGGTGAGAAATCAGTTGGAGTTGAGTAATTGAAAACAAACATTGATCCTTCTTTTCTTTGATTTTTTTAAGTTCCCCTTCAAAATAAATAGGGGGAATCAAAGAAATCATTGGTGGTATTTCAAAAAGTATGATAGGCTAACAAATTGATTTTCAGTTACTTATAAAGAAAATTGCTCAAACAATTCTTAAAAAAATGGATAATTTTTGGGCTTGGTATATTCTAGTCAAGTAATTTTCAAACATTTTAAAAAAATAGTAAATTAAATTAAACTCCAAGAAA
>JALONJ010000178.1 GCA_025455045.1 Microscillaceae bacterium
GCCCGGTTATCGCGCCTGCTTTGGGAGCAGGAGGTCGCAAGTTCGAATCTTGCCACCCCGACACAATAAGAGAATTAAAAATGTGTAATTAAAAATTCCAATTTCACAAAATTTGATTTTTAATACTTATTTTTAATTCTTTTTTAGTTTAATCTCGTTCTTTCATTTATTGGTCCCATAGCTCAACTGGATAGAGCAACTGCCTTCTAAGCAGTAGGTTACAGGTTCGATTCCTGTTGGGATCACAAACTAATCCATAACCCTTTGTAAATCAAGTATTTGCAAAGGGTTTATTTTTTGAGGGGGATTGTATGGGGGACGTTTTTTACAAATTTTTCTCCGTTTTTGGGGCGTAGAAAAATGTTGTTGTGCTTTTAATTACTGCTATTTTCGGACATTTCTCGATGCCAAGAATTGCGTGTACTAAGAGTGGTTGGTGTTGAGAAATGCTGGACTAAACATTCAGCGATTAGTCAAAATTCGCCAGTATTTTTCTAAGACCCACAACGGGATAACATACCATAATTTCAAATTAACGATAGCCCTCAGCTTGCAAATTAAACAATTCGGCATACAAGCCATTTTTTGCCAACAATTCTTCGTGTGAACCCAGCTCTACCATTTCCCCTTTTTTCAAAACCAAAATTCGGTCAGCCATTCTTACAGTTGAGAAGCGATGCGAAATCAAAACCGCCGTTTTGCCCTGAGTTAGCTCCGAAAATCGAACAAATACTTCGTACTCGGCGCGGGCATCTAGTGCCGCCGTAGGCTCGTCCAAAATCAAAATTTGGGCTTCGCGCATATACGCCCGCCCGAGAGCGATTTTTTGCCATTCACCACCCGACAAATCCATTCCTTCGGTAAAAGTTTTGCCCAACATTTGTTCGTAGCCCTTGGGTAATTTTTCAATCACCGTATTTGCCAAACTTTGTGTGGCTGATTGGGTAATCAATTGATTATCAGTGCGTTTGGTGATTTGCCCCACAGCTATATTGTCCGAAGCACTCAACTGATAACGAATGTAATCTTGAAAAATAACCCCCACACTGCGCAAGTATTCATTCAATTGATAGTCTTTTAAATCAACACCGTCTAACAAAATGCGCCCCTCATCAGGGTCGTACAGGCGGCTAATGAGCTTGACCAAAGTGGTTTTGCCTGCTCCATTTTCGCCTACCAAAGCCAATTTTTCGCCGGCGTTGAGATGAAAACTAATATGACGTACTGCCCATACCTCAGAGTTGGGGTATTTGAAACCCACATTTTCGAAAGTCAAGCCTTTTTGCATAGGTTTGGGAATTGCTTGAGCATTGGTAGGCGATACAATTTTGGGTTGCATCGCAAAAAAATCAAACCAATCTTGCAAATAGAGGGCGTTTTGGGCAATTGCCGTAAACCGAGTCAAAATCCCTTGCAAAATACTCTGCATTCGGCTAAACGAACCGGTCAAAAAAGTCAAATCACCTAGACTTAGCTTGCCTTGTATTGTTTGCCACACAATATAAAGATACGCCGTATAATAACCCACATTTCCCAAAGCACTTAATACTACCCCCCATACCGCGCGCTTGACCGATAGGCTTTTGTTGAGTTGATAATAGCGATCAGATAATTCGCGGAAACGCTCAGTCAAAAAATCGGACAAGCCAAAGATTTTCAATTCTTTGGCAGTTTCGTTGCTCGCACCTATGTAACGAAAATAATCCAATTGTCGCCTTTCGGGAGTCCAATTCCTGACCAAAGAATAGCTAGAGCGATTGAAATAAGCCTCGCTCAAAAAAGAAGGTATAACCGCCACAATTAATATCAAAATCAGCCAAAAATTGAAAGAAATCAACCCTATCGCCAAAAAAATCAATGAAATAATCTCCTGAGTTTGCCCCAACAATTGCGACATCAGCATTACCCGCCCCAAAGTTTGGCGGCGCGCCCGTTCCAATTTGTCATAAAAAATAGCATCTTCAAACTGTGGCAAATCGAGGCTGGCGGCGTGTTTCATTAGGCGAATAGAGCTTTCGTTGGCAAACAAATCTCCCAGCAAAGCATCAATCAAAGTAATGCCACGACTCAAAATATCCGAAAAAAACACCAAGCCAAATTCAATCGCTACCAACAGCCAAAGATATTCCAAGTGATTTCCCTTATCGGTTTGAATCTGAAAGACAATTTCATCAATAATCAATTTAGCCACATACAAACTCGATAAAGGAATCAGCGACTGCAACAAGCGCAAAATGGCGTTGGCAATCGTCAGACTAGGGCTAGTCTCCCAAATTAGCCGAAAAAACTTGGGAATATTTTTGAAAGCCTCCAAATTTTCTTTCCAAGTGATGGTTTCTTGTTTGCCGCTCATTGGCGAAATCGGCTGATTACCAATGCCGAAAATCCGTTCCCAAATCGTTTTTTTCATAAGTAAAAAAATTATAGCCCTATCTATATAGTCTCAAAAAGCCCAAAGGTTACTCGCCCAGCAATTGGCGATGACTTATGGATAACCAAAACTTTTTTCAAAAAATTTCATTTATTCATAAGCCATTGATAATCAATTGATTACAAATTTTACTCACCCCAAACATACTCAATTCCATTATTTGGGCGCGATTTCCGGCTGTCGTATATAGAGCCTCGCCTGCGGGTGCGCCCGCGTGGGCTACTTCGCACTTTTTCAATTGTATTTTCCTATGTTTTCTAGGTTACTATGTGATTTCAAAATTGAAAGTGCCAAAGTAGAACTAAATAGTTCCGTTTTTTTTGTATCTTTGTCTGTATCAAAAAAATATTTCAGAAATAGATACAAAATAAAGTAAAATTTTTAAAAACATAATTGATTGAATATCAGGCAATTAAACACTTTCTAATTCCCAATTTTTAATTCCTAATTCCTCAGTGCAACGGATTGATTAAACAATATAATCTACTGATAATCAGTTGATTAAAAAGATACTCAAGCCCACCTTTTTTTATTCACTATGCGCAACAGCACTATTCGGTTTATTTTTGCTCTGGCTACACTCTCCATTTTGGGCATCGTAATTACCCAAGTCTATTGGGTGCGCCAAGCCTTTGATTTGAAAGAACAACAATTTAATCAAAGTGTAAATATTGCCTTGCAAAATATAGCCAAAAAAATTGCCGAACTCAATCAAATTGAGCTTACTTCGAAGCTCATTGTCCAGCCCTCGTCCAATTACTATGTGGTCAATGTCAATACCTCCATTGATGCCGAAGTGCTTGAACACTACCTCAAAACCGAATTTGCCAAGCACCAATTGGAAATTGATTATGAATATGCCGTGTTTGATTGCTCAAGCAATGAAATGATTTATGGCAATTATATCCGTGCCAATCAAGAGGAGGTGCTCAAAGCCGAAAAAACCCATTTTCCCAAAACCAATGAATTTACCTATTATTTTGGGATTCGGTTTCCGAGCAAATCTCTTTATTTGGCAAATCAATTGGATATTTGGATATTTTCTTCGTTTATCTTATTGACAGTCATTGTGTTTTTTGGTTATACGATGTTTGTCATTTTTAAACAACGCCGCTTGTCCGAGATTCAACGCGATTTTATCAACAATATGACCCACGAGTTCAAAACGCCCATTTCTACCATTGCGGTATCGGCGGATTTGATTACCAACCCCAAGATTTTGGCAAAGCCCGATTCCATTGTCAATTATGCCAACATCATCAAAACCCAAAATACACGCTTGCGCAACCAAATTGAGAAAGTATTGCAAATGGCGGTGATGGACAAAGGCATCGAACTCAAAAAAGAAATCATTGACGTGCATCAGCTTATCCAAGAAGCCGTAGCCAGTTTTAATCTTAAGGAACAAGCCGAAATCAAGGTAGAATTACAAACCACCGACAACTGCAAATGTGTATTAGCCGACAAGGTGCATCTTACCAACATTATTTACAATTTGTTGGACAATGCCGTCAAATATGTGGATAAAGAACCCCAAATTGTTGTCGCCACCCGACAAGTCAAAAATCAAATTGCTTTGTCTATTCAAGACAATGGGATTGGCATTGGCAAAGAACATCAGCGCAAAGTGTTTGAGAAGTTTTTTCGAGTACCCACCGGCAATCGACACGATGTAAAAGGCTTTGGCTTGGGGCTAAATTACGTCAAACAAATTGTCAAAGCGCACCAATGGAAAATCAACTTGCAAAGCGAACTGGGCAAAGGCAGTACTTTTACGATTGTGATGCCCATTGCGCAATTGAAAACTATCGACTCCAGTACAAATGCGACTTTGACTCACACTAGCCTCAATAGTGGAGAGCAAATAAATATAAGTCATTGATTATCAATAAATTATAAAATATAAAAAATAAGGCAGTATATTATTTGCACATTATAATTTTTAAAAAAATCAAAATTAATTTTTTGCGCTCAATATCTATTTTTCAAATAATATTTCGAAATATGCACTTCCTAATATAGCTACGAAAAATCTTACAAATTCATAAATAATTGATAATCAGTCAATTATGAATTTAATCAAGCAATATCTTACGGAAAGACTAACAAAAGGGATTTTTTGCTTAATTTTGAAGTTCGAAACACGCCTATATTTTCAATGGATTTAAAAAGTGAAATCAAACGACTAGCGCGCCAATCGGCGGAAGAACTGATAAACATTCGTCGTCATTTGCATCAACACCCTGAATTATCATTTCAAGAATTTCAAACAGCTCAGTATGTTGCCCAAAAACTCAAATCCTATGGTTTAAGCCCTCAAGAGGGTATCGCCGACACCGGCTTGGTGGTACTCATCGAAGGGCAAAACCCTACCTGTCGTACCGTAGCTCTACGTGCCGATATGGACGCATTGCCTATTGTCGAAGCCAATGATGTGCCTTACAAATCGCAAAACACAGGTGTAATGCACGCCTGCGGACACGATGCTCACACGGCTTCGTTATTGGGTAGTTCGTTGATTTTGAGTCAATTACGCCCCCATTTCGAGGGTACTATCAAGCTCATTTTTCAGCCCGGTGAAGAACTCTTGCCGGGTGGAGCTTCGTTGATGATACAAGCCGGCGTATTGGAAAACTCGGGCAATGTTCCCGCCCCCAAAAGCATCATTGGTCAGCACGTAATGCCCCTGCTACCAGTTGGTAAAATCGGGTTTCGAGAAGGCTTGTATATGGCAAGCACCGATGAACTATACGTAAAAGTAAAAGGCAAAGGTGGACACGGAGCGATGCCCGAAAATTGCATAGACCCTGTACTCATTACTTCGCATATCATCGTGGCACTACAGCAGGTAGTAAGCCGAATTGCCAGCCCCAAAATGCCCTCAGTGCTGAGTTTTGGTAAAGTAATTGCCAATGGCGCAACCAATGTAATACCCAACGAAGTATATTTGGAAGGCACTTTTCGGACTTATGACGAAACTTGGCGCACCCAAGCCCATCAAAAAATGAAAAAAATCGCCGAAGGTATTGCCGAGGCTATGGGCGGGGCGTGTGAGTTTGACATTCAACGGGGCTACCCGCACCTCAAAAACGAGCCGGAGCTAACTCGCCGTTTGCGGGGGTTTGCCGAAGATTATATGGGAATCGACAATGTAGTGGATTTGGATTTATGGCTTGCCGCCGAAGACTTTGCTTATTATTCCCAACAAATTGATGCTTGCTTTTATCGCCTCGGCACGCGCAACGAAGCCCGAGGAATCGTATCAGGAGTGCATACGCCTACTTTCGATATTGATGAACAAGCCCTCGAAATTGGTGCCGGACTAATGAGTTGGTTAGCCTTGCAAGAGTTACAAAATAATTATTAAGAGGCTAAAAATGCTTCAGATTTTTTTATTCCATTTGACTCTATCGTTAATTTGGTTAGTTCATCGTAATTTTTCAAGATTATTTAAACCCTTAGGGTTTGGACTCAATCCCCAAATTAACGATTGAACCTTCCATTTGTAATAATAAACGAATGATTATCAATTAATTAAAATTAAAAGATTTTACACATTTTAGATATTATTTTAGTTTGCGGTGCGCTTCTTTTACCTTTGCAATCGCAAAATAAATCAATGAGATTGATTTGATTTTAAATTCATAAATCATTGATAATCAAGTATTTACATTTTAATTTAGTTTATCGAAAACCTTTTTTTCAATAGTATGAAATATGAATTTAAAAATATCAGTCGTTGTAATATGTGTGGTGCGCCAAGCCATACGGCTAAAGTATTGGGCAAACGAATGAATCAGTCGCAAGGCAAAAATCCCCGCACTAAACAAGGTATTAGCACTACCATTCTGAAATGTAAAAAGTGTGATTTGATATATGCCAATCCATTGCCTGTACCCGAAAGCCTTGACCAACACTACGGAATACCGGCTGAAGATTACTGGACACCTAGCTATTTTGTGTATGATGAGAGTTATTTTAAACGACAAATTGATACTTTTTTTCGCTTATATGGTCAAGAAGCAAGCGGTCTAAAGGTTTTGGATATTGGCGCGGGCATTGGCAAAGCAATGATTTCGCTCAAAAATCGTGGTTTTGAGGTAAAAGGTATTGAGCCTTCTAAACCTTTTTATGACAAGGCTCTCGAAAGAATGAAAATATCGCCAGATGACTTGCTCAATGAATCCATTGAGTCAGCAAGATTTCCTTCTGAATATTTTGACTTCATCACTTTTGGCGCAGTCCTAGAGCATTTATATGATGCTTCAGAGTCTATCAAAACTGCTATGGGTTGGCTCAAACCCGGGGGCTTACTCCATATTGAAGTACCTTCTTCTAATTGGTTGATTGCCAAAATAGCCAATTTATATTATCGTATTTGGGGCTTAGACTACGTAACCAACCTTAGCCCTATGCACGAACCATTTCATATTTATGAATTTGGTTTAAAATCTTTTGCCGAAAACGCCAAAATCAATCATTATGAAGTCGCCTATCACCAATTTGATGTGTGCGATACCTTTATGCCCAAATTATTGAATAAAATAATAGTACCTTATATGCAAAGCACCCACACTGGAATGCAATTAGAAATATGGCTTCGAAAAAAATAATCAAAGTTGCTTTTTTGTTTCCGTACCCTCATACAACTGCCCCTTCGCAACGATTTCGGTTCGAGCAATACTTGGATTTGCTACCCGCCAATGGTATTGAGTATTCACTTCATTCATTTTTAGATGAGTCAACTTGGGCTATTTTGTATAAAAAAGGGCATTTTCTGCAAAAACTTGGGGGTATTTTGCGCGGTTTTGGGCGCAGATTTTTATTATTGCCCCGCTTGCTCAAGGTTGATTTTGTTTTTATACACAGGGAAGCTGCCCCACTCGGACCACCGATTTTTGAATGGCTGATTGCCAAAATCTTAAGAAAAAAAATTATTTTCGATTTTGATGATGCCATTTGGTTACCCAATACTTCGGAAAATAATCGAGTGGCTGCCTTCATAAAATTTCATTCCAAAACTGCCGCAATTTGCCGATGGGCATATAAAATCAGTGCCGGTAATCACTATTTGGCAGATTATGCCCGCCAATTTAATCCTCGAGTAGTGCTAAACCCTACCACTATTGATACCGAAAATTGGCACAATCCTCGCCTTTTTGCCCAACCAAACAAACAAGATGAACCCCCGACAATCGGCTGGACAGGCACGCACTCTACCATCAAATATTTGAATGAATTAGTCCCAATTTTACAAAATTTAGAAAAAAAATATCTATTCAAGTTTTTGGTCATCTCGAATCAAGCCCCTGATTTTCAACTCAATAGCTTGCTCTATGTACCTTGGCAAAAGGAAACAGAAATCATAGACCTGATGCAAATGGACTTTGGGGTGATGCCCCTGACCGAAGACGCTTGGGCTAAGGGAAAATGTGGTTTCAAAGCTCTGCAATATATGGCTTTGGCAATTCCGGCTTTGGTGTCGCCGGTGGGAGTCAATACCGAAATTGTTGATGAAGGTATCAATGGATTTATTTGCGAAAGTTCGGCTGATTGGGCGCAAAAAATTGCTTTTTTATTGGCTAATCCAACGCAATGTATAGCAATAGGCAAAGCTGCCCGTGAGAAAATCATTGAAAAATACTCGGTCATTGCCAATCAAAACAATTTTGTGCTTTTATTCAAATAAAAACGCAATACATAAAGCATAGCCATATAAAATGGAAACATTGGAATACGATACCGCACCATACTACCATAATTGCCACTACTGACCGCCACCGAAAAAGCTACAAACACGGCAAATGTTAAACAAAATAGGGTAAAAGGTCTTTCTAACAAGACATTGAATACCTTGAAAATATTGTTAAACACCAATATTCTAAAAGTCAGAAATAATATAAAGAATGATTCTAAGGCAGATAAGGCAATCACTGGGCTACCGCGCGTTTCCCAAGGATGAGGACGAAACAAACCCAGCCAAATAGACTTAGGCAAGGCATTGATAATACCGACCGGAGTCAGCAGATCGACCTCGCCCAAATCATAAGCCGAACCCGAAGCCACATAGCCTTTGAGATAATCTGAGGTAATGGTGGCTGTTTGGGTAATATTTTCCAAATTGTAACGCTGATTGTCTTCCGTAAGTTTTTGGACACCGTAGTAGCCCAGAGGCAAGGATGAAACAAACATCACCGGCAGTGCCAGAATCCGCAAAGCCCGATTTTTAATAAACATTCGGTATTGCATAAACAACCATATACTCGCCGCCGGTGCAAACCAAGCCAAAATAAAAACCTTGATTGACTGAATAAGCAACACATTGATTAGCAATAAGATGCTATTAAAAATCAAATTTTTTCTTTTAAAAAAAATAAAATAAAAGCAATGAAAAACCCAGCCCAAAGCCCCCAAAGTAAGGCTGTCTTTGAGCAAACCCGACCCCCAAAAATACACCGAAGGCACAAAAAAACAAGCATAAGCCAACGGACGATGCAATTGCGGAAACATATCGTACATAGCTCGATACATTGCCCACATACCACTAAAGCTAATGAGCGCGAAAAAAATGGCGATTACCGTATAAGTATTAAAGGATATCAGAGCCAAAAAACCCGATACGCGTACTACATTGAAGGTTTGCTCATCGCCCGCCGAGAAAAAATAAATACGGCGAGTAAATTCATACATTTCGGGGCTATAATCGCCCACTTGCGCAAAAATAATCTGAAAAGCCAACCCCGGCGAATGCCAAAAAGCCTCCCAAATCGGGCGGGAATCCCGAAAAAAATTGTAAGTATCGCCCCCATTGTAATAAAACTGATAAATCAAACCCAAAGCTATAGCTCCCAATACTTTAAAACTAAAGGCAATAATAAAATACCGGCGCAGGTTTTTGTCTCTAATATTATTACGCATTAGCAACAACACACTGTAAATAATGGTCAAATAAATGGGGGCTAAAAAAAGGTCTTGTAGGGTCATATTTCCAAATCCAACCTTAACTCTACTAAATAAGCATACATCAAATGATTGACTAATTTAGTCCGAAATTAAAATTTTGGAGATTATTGTTTAATTTTGGCTTCAAAATTAACCTAAAATTCGGTCAAAATTAAAATTAAATCATTTTTGCGATATTTTTTAGACATAACTTATTTAGGAACTAATTACCACGGCTGGCAAATCCAAGCCAATGCGCACAGTGTGCAAGCCGAAATTCAAGCCAAATTGAGCCTTTTGCTGGGTAATTCCATTGAAGTTGTCGGGAGCGGACGCACCGATACCGGCGTACACGCCAAACAGCAAATAGCGCATTTTAATACCTCACAAAGTCTTGATATTCAAGATTTTATCTATAAAATGAATAAAATCTTACCGATAGATATTTCTATTCAAAATATGTATGTGGTTGCCGATACTGCCCACGCGCGCTTCGATGCTGTGCGCCGTAGTTATGAATATTATCTCAGTCCTCACAAAAACCC
The DNA here is from genome assembly GCA_025455045.1 of Microscillaceae bacterium. Lineage (GTDB taxonomy): Bacteria > Bacteroidota > Bacteroidia > Cytophagales > Microscillaceae > JALONJ01. Next base: position 9,919 of record JALONJ010000178.1, read on the forward strand.
TTTTTTGATCAATTTGGCGTATTTCGATGGTCGAGATTTTGATTTTGATTTGATGAATGAAGCCGCCCAAATACTCCTACAACATACTGACTTTCAATGTTTTAGCCGAGTCAAAACCGAAGTAAATAATTTTAATTGTACTATCAACCAAGCACACTGGTATTTTAAAAATGAGGTATGGGTTTTTGAAATTAGTGCCAATCGTTTTTTGCGAGGAATGGTGAGGGCGATTGTAGGCACATTGCTTGAAGTGGGCTTGCGCAAACTGCAAGTGGCTGATTTTGAGGCGATTATATTAAGCCAAGACCGCCGCCGTGCCGGACGTGCGGTACCACCCGAAGGCTTATATTTAACCAAAGTGGAGTACCCTGAGTCTTTACCAAAAATGAATAGGCAAGGCTAGTCGCAAGGTTTACTGATTGGTTTTCAGGGTATAAGTATTTTATTGTAATTAATTGATAATCAGTTGGTTATAAAAAAATCTTTAACTAAAAAAATTGTTGCATTAATTACCATATAAAAGTCAAAACAAATGAAAAACAACCCCAAAGTAATCCAAGCGTGGTGCTTTTATGATTGGGCAAATTCGGTACACGCCTTGGTCATTGTCTCAATGATATTTCCGGTGTATTATGGCAGTGTAACCAAAAGTGTCGAGTTGGGTGATAAGGTAAATTTCTTTGGATTTTTGGTCAAAAACTCGGTTTTGTTTTCTTATACAGTTTCCTTGTCTTTTTTGCTGGTGGTACTGCTCAATCCATTTATGACGGCTATTGCTGATTATACCGGGCGCAAAAAAGACTTTATGCGATTTTTTGTGTATTTGGGGTCATTTTCATCGGCAAGTTTGTTCTTTTTTACCTCCGAAACCATCACGCCTTCCATCATTATTTTTGGACTTTCATTGGTAGGTTATAGTGGTAGCATTGTATTTTACAATGCATATTTGCCCGAGATTGCCACCGAAGACCGCTTCGACCAAGTGAGCGCACGGGGATTTGCGCTGGGCTTTGTGGGCAGTGTAATTTTGGCTTTGCTAAACTTGACTATGATTTTGAGTCCGGCTACTTTTGGTTTATCTGATGGTTTGGCAGTTCGTTATTCTTTTTTATTGACCGGAGTGTGGTGGTGGAGTTTTGCCCAATATACTTTGGCTTATTTGCCCAATTCTGATGGTAAATCTTCGCAAAAAGCGTGGTTGCTCAATGGTATTCACGAACTGCAAAAAGTATTGGGCGAGCTAAAACACCAACACTTGTTGAAAACCTTTTTAGTTGCTTTCTTTTTTTACAATATGGGCTTGATGACCATTATGTATATGGCGGCGGTATTTGGCGAAAGCGAGCTAAAAATTCCGGGTAATAGCCTCATTATCACGGTGTTATTAATTCAAATATTGGCAATTTTTGGCTCTTATGGTTTTGCTTGGCTTTCCACTCAATACGGCAATACGGGCGCATTGCGCGTGGCGGTGGTAGCTTTTGCGGTGATATGTGGGGCGGCTTATTTTATCAATCAAACCGGTTTTTATGTATTGGCGGCAGTGATTGGCTTGTTGATGGGCGGTATTCAATCGCTTTCGCGCTCTACCTATGCCAAACTAATGCCCGAAAATACGCCGGATAGAGCTTCTTATTTTGGATTTTATGAAGTAATGGACAAGCTCTCAATTGTTATCGGTACTTTTTCTTTTGGTTTGATAGAGCAACTTACCGGCAGTGTCCGCAATAGCATTGTGGCTTTGATGCTGTTTTTTATCATCGGCTTGTGGTTTTTGTATAGAGTGCCATCGCGCAAAACCTACCAAAACTTGGCTTGGGTAGCAGTCAAAAAGTAAGGGATTGAAAATCAATAGTTCGGACAGTTTCTAAGCCCCCTGCTCCGCCAGAGGCGGGGGTTCAGTTATTTATAAAATTGCATTTCAAAGTGGATATCGAGTTTTATTGAAAATGCAATCCATTGATAATCAAATGTTTATATATTTTTTGATTTCCAATCATTACTTCCCAATTCCTTAGTAAACAACTATTGCCTAATTTTGAAGCGCAAAAAAATAATCACGAATGAAAATTAGCCTCGAACAACTTTTTGAATGTTTTGAAACTTCCGGCGGTATCAGCACCGATACCCGCAAAATCCAACCCGATTGCCTATTTTTTGCCCTCAAAGGCGCAAATTTTAATGGCAATTTATTTGCCGAAGAAGCCTTGCAAAAAGGTGCAAAATGGGTAGTAGTAGATGAACTGGCTTTGAATCCGGCTTTTTATACGGCTCATAATCAACAAGTTATCGAGGTAGATGATGTACTGAGTACTCTGCAAAAACTGGCAAATTATTATCGACTTAAATTTTCCATTCCCATCATTGCCGTAGGCGGCTCCAATGGCAAAACCACCACCAAAGAGTTGATAGCTAGAGTATTAGCCCAAAAATTTAGAACCTTTGCTACACCCGGCAACCTCAACAATCATATCGGCGTGCCACTTACTTTGCTCCAAATGCCCACCGATACCGAAATAGCCGTCATCGAGATCGGGGCAAATCACGCGGGCGAAATCGCCGAATTGTGCCAAATTGTTGCGCCTAATTATGGCATTATTACCAACATTGGTTTAGATCATTTGGAAGGTTTTGGCAGTATAGAAGGAGTAGCGCGCGCCAACGGCGAGTTGTTTGATTACTTGGCAAAACACGGCGGCAAGGCTTTTGTGCATACTCAAGAGGACTTTTTGCTCGATATTGCCCAGTCCGTAACCGAAAAAATCACTTATCCCCAAGTTAGCGATTATTTTTCTGCCCAACTATTACCCAGCGATTTTTATGTAAAATACCAAACCGAAGCCCAGGAAGTGGTTGATACACAACTGTTTGGAGCTTACAATTTTGCCAATATTGCGGCGGCATTGTGTATTGGCAAGTATTTTGGCGTAGAGTCGTCTTTGGCAAATCAAGCCGCGAGTACTTATATACCGGCTAATCAACGCTCGCAAATTATTCAAAAAGGCACAAACACCATCATTTTAGATGCTTATAATGCCAATCCCAGCTCAATGCAATTGGCAATTCAGAACTTTGCCCTAATCAAAGCCGAAAATAAATTGCTGATTCTAGGCGATATGTTTGAGCTAGGCGAAGCTAGTGACCAAGAACATCAAAAAATCGGAGAATTATTAGCAAAATACAATTTTGACACCCTCGTATTATTTGGTCAAGCAATGCAAAATGCTCTGGCAGCTAATCCCAAAGCTTATTATTTTACCGACAAGTTTTCGTTGCACAATTGGCTACAAGATCGCCAACTCGCCCATACTCATATCTTGATTAAAGGCTCACGCGGCGTAAGCCTTGAAACTACTTTGCATTTTATATAAAAATGGTAAATCCCCATCAATAAGTTGTTGGTTGATTGGTTGATTTGGAGTTTTTTTGATTTGATGATTTTTAATGACTTCGTAACAAGAACAAAACAATGCGTACAGCAATTCCCACTTTGGCACATATAACTCATTGATAATCAAAGAGTTAAAAATGTGGGTAAACGATTATTTTATAACTACCTGATTATCAGGGTTTTATAATTTAACGTGAATATTTTGAAATATATTAAAAAAGTACAAAAAATTAAATTTTAAAAAAAACAATCCAAAATCCCCCAAGTCGTCATCCTGCGCATCCTGCGTGGAACTTTGTTAAATTTTTACCTCTTAGATTTTTTCTGTAATTAGTTGAAAATCAACAAATTGTATTTCTCCCCCTCTTTCGGAGAGGGCTGGGGGGAGGCTGAAGAAAGTCCACAAAGTTCCTTGCAGGATGACGTAGTTGGGTTATTTTTATTTATTCGATTTTTAAATTAACTAATTGACCGTGTCCGCCTTTGGAGGATTATCAGTACTTTATGTATTTTTACAAAAAGTATATTAAATATTTGTTATATTAAAATAATACAATTTTATTTTAAACATAAGTTATAATTTACCAAAAAAATATGTTTTTTTACATCATAATTAGCTGATTGTCAATTAGTTACAAAAATATTCACGTTAATTTATAATTTCCCAACTAATAGACTAATTTTCAATTACTTAGCCTAAAATCCGCTTCGGGGTAGCGGATCTCGAGATAAGAACTCCTATTAACAATAGTTCGGACAGTTTCTAGTTATTTTTATTCAATAATTATGTTATCAATCAAGCGTACATCTCCCAAATAGGCGGCAATACACAAAGCAATTCGTTTGGCTTCGTCTCGAGTATTGATATTCAACAAAGTATCGGCATTTGTAATTTGAAAATACTCTAGTTGAATGGGTAATTTGGCAAAAGCATCTTCGACCGTTTTTTTGATATTCGGAAAATCCCGATTGGCAAGGACTAAATCACGCGCCATAAACAATATTTGGGGAATTTGCCCCGCCAAAGCCCTATCTTCAGCATCCATACGTAAATTACGTGATGACATCGCCAAATTATCGCTCTCACGGACGGTAGGGCAAATAATCAGCTCCAAATCAAAAGATAAATCTTTGACCAATTGCTTGACGATGAGGCATTGTTGAAGGTCTTTTTGTCCAAAATAAGCTCGGTTGGGGTGAACAATATGAAACAATTTGGCAACCACAATCGCCACCCCATTGAAGTGTCCGGGGCGAAATTTGCCTTCCATTACCAATTCCAAATTGCCAAAATCAAAGACCAAGTGCGGTTTTTCGGGATACATCTCAAAATCTTGTGGAGCAAATACTACACACTGATCATACTGCCCCAATAACTCGACATCGGCTTTGAAAGTACGCGGATACTTTGCCAAATCATTCGGATTGTTAAATTGCGTAGGATTGACATAAATACTACATACCGTAATATCGTTGGCGGCGTTGGATTGCTCAATCAAAGCTAAGTGTCCGGCGTGCAAAGCCCCCATCGTAGGCACAAAGCCTATGCTTTTGTTTTGGGCGCGTTGCTCGCGCAAAAAAGATTTTAGGTCGATGATTTTGTCAAAAATTTGCATAATAAGCGGCAAAAAAGCTATAAGTTTGACACAAAGCTACATCATTTTGGAATAAAAATTGAAATCTCAGGATTTTTTTGTAACTTTGCACGCCCTTACTTTTATTCTCCTTAAAAGTATTAATTTTCAAACGTATTGATAAGTATGGAAAAACTCCGAGTTTTGTACGTAGCAAGTGAAATTCACCCTTTTCTGAAAACCAGTGAAATCGCAGATGTTGTACGGCAGATTCCTCAAGCAATGCAGGAAAAAGGAATGGAAATTCGCATCTTGGTTCCCCGATTTGGACTGATAAACGAGCGCAAAAACCGCCTCCACGAAGTAGTCCGATTATCGGGGATTAATATTTCGGTCGGTGATGAAGAAAAACCTTTGGTGATCAAAGTGGCTTCTATTCCCAATGCCAAATTACAAGTGTATTTTATTGACAATGATGATTATTTTCACCGCAAAGCGGCATTGTTGGACAAAGAGAGTAACTTCTTTGCCGACAATGATGAAAGAGCCGTATTTTTTTGTAAGGGCGCGCTCGAAACAGTCAAAAAATTAGGCTGGGCTCCCGATATTGTCCATTGCCACGATTGGATGACCAGTTTGATTCCTTTGTATCTCAAAACCACTTATCGCAAAGACCCCGTTTTTCGAAATACCAAATCGGTATTCAGTGTTTTCAATACCCAATTTAATCACAAATTCAGCGAAGATTTACTCGACAAGGTGCGAATGACCGACATCGACGACGAAATGATGCGCCCTTTGCGCTCGGCTGATTTTGAAGGCTTTATGCGAATCGGAATGGAATATGCCGATACAGTCGTAAAAGTCGACGCTGATTATAACGATACCTTAAATCGTATTTTCAGTGATGTTGAAAACAAAAAAGAAGTAATCTGTTCTATTGAATCAAACGATGAGTATTCAGAAATTTATTATAACCTTATTAATGAAGCGGTTAGTGTCGGCTAAAATTTGGCTGATTTTACCAATTTTGATTTATTTTCTGTCGGCTTGTGAACGTTCCAAAGACATTGGGTTCAAACTTGTACCCCAAGGTAATGTCGAGGTTCATTTTACCGATACACTTACCGTAGATGCCTCGACCATCTTGGCAAAAGAAGTAATTACGAGCAATTCGGGGGTAATTATGGTAGGGCAATACATCGACCCTGTCTTGGGACGAGTTACTGCTACCTCATATTTTGAAATTGCCCCACCCTTAAGCTCCGGATCGGCAAAGATTGCGCTTGACCAAGCCGATAAAACGGAAATTGCTTATGATTCTTTGGTTTTGAATTTGGGGGTTGCGGGAGTTTATGGCAATTTGCAAACCACGCAAACCATCCGAATATATGAATTGACCGATTCTATCAAAAACACGGCTAATACCACTTACTACAACAATAGTAGTGTTCGATATGCGAATACACCTATGGCAACTATTACTTTTAAAGCAAGTGATATTGATAGAAGTCGCGCTTTGAGAATCAAATTGAATGATTACCCCGGATTTGATGATTTTCGCCAGAGGCTGACTGGGCTGGCGGCTGATAGTGCCACCCGCGATGTGTTTTTAGACGCAATCAAAGGTTGGGCAATTGTACCCGAACCTAGCGAAAATGGCTCAGTAGTAACATTTGCCGCAGGCTCTATCAATACAACCCTTACCTTATTTTATACCAAAACTACGGCTACCGAAAAGAAAAGTTTGACTTATCTTTTCTACCCGGGATTTGGCGATTATTTTCACCAAATTGCCGGTGATAAAAGCAGTACTTTGTTGAGTGGTTTAAATACGCCTTTGCAGGCTATCAATTCACGACAAACCAATAATCTAAGCTTTATACAAGCGGGTTTAGGCGTTCAAACCAAATTGAGATTTCCGAGTCTCAAAAACCTTCGTGATTTGGGCAATGTAGCCATTAACAAGGCAGAGTTAATTATCAAACCCTTGGTATCATCTACCGAAGTATTTACTGCTCCGTTTGGCTTATATATGTATGAAGCAAAGCCGGATAATGATATTCACTCTTCGGAAATAACTGTAAGAAATGGAGTCATACAACAAGTTCCGACTTTTGTTTTGCCAGAGGGCGCAGGAAGCGCGCAAGAGGCTTTTGTGAGTTATGATAGTCGCAATCAAGAGTATAGAATCCAACTGACGACCCAAATGCAAAGATTACTGCTCAATCAATTGGAAAGACCCGATATTATCATTGCCCCGTATAGTCTATACAGCTTTGCTTCGGTTGTTCCTACACCGGCGGCGGCAAGCGCAAGCGTAACTCGTTTGGTATTGAACAATGATAAAAGCTCACAGTTTAGAATGCGATTGAGAGTTTTTTATACACTTTTCAAATAACCAATTCATTTGCCTGCGATTGAATGAAAAATAAATTAATCTAAAAGGATTGTTAATGTTTAGCAAAGCATTGGCAACCCTTTTTGTTTTTATATGGTCAATGTTCTAAAATCTTTATAAATCAAGATGGACATAGGAAATTTAGAAATCGATTAAAAGAACGTATAACTAATTGATTATAAGCGATTTGCAAGAAAATAAAAGCATTGAATGGTGTCTGCCTTTGGTAGATAATCAAATAACTACTTAATTATCAAAAAAATAAACTAGGTTAAACTATGTGTGGAATTGTGGCTTATACCGGCTATCGTGAGGCATATCCTATCCTCATCAAAGGTTTAAAAAGGCTTGAATATCGAGGCTACGACAGTGCCGGTATTGCGCTCCTAAACGGTGATTTGCGGGTGTATAAAAAGAAAGGTAAAGTAAGCGACTTGGAACAATTTGTGAGTCAAGACAAGTTGGAAGGCAACATCGGAATCGGGCATACCCGTTGGGCAACCCACGGCGAACCCAATGATATCAATGCCCACCCGCATTATTCGGCTAATCAAAATATGGTGATCATTCACAATGGAATTATTGAAAATTATAACGTTTTGAAACAAGATTTGCTCAACAAAGGCTATCATTTTGTGAGCGATACCGACTCCGAAGTATTGATTACTTTTATTGAGGATATTCAAAAAAACGCCGAGTGTTCGTTGGAAGAAGCCGTACGCTTGGCTTTGCAAAAAGTAGTTGGGGCTTATGCCATCGTGATTATTTCCAAAAATGACCCTCGCTTGGTAATAGCCGCTCGCAAAGGTAGCCCTTTGGTGATTGGGGTGGGCAAAGACGAATATTTTATTGCTTCCGATGCCACGCCCATTATTGAATATACCAATGAAGTAGTGTATCTCGACGACCACGAAATCGCTATCATCAAAGATAAAAAACTGGAAATCAAAACCTTAGATTCTATCATCAAAGCCCCATACGTGCATAAGCTTGAGATGGACTTAGAGGCGATTGAGAAAGGCGGTTTTGAACATTTTATGTTGAAAGAAATTTTCGAGCAACCCAAATCGGTTGCCGATTGCTTACGCGGAAGATTGAATGCTGGCGAAGGACATTTGCAATTGGGCGGTTTGACCGAATACATCAATCGCTTGGTAAGTGCCGATAGGATTATTTTGTTGGGTTGTGGTACGTCTTGGCACGCCGGATTAGTAGCCGAATACCTTTTTGAAGAACTGGCACGGATTCCAGTCGAGGTGGAGTATGCTTCTGAGTTTCGTTATCGTAATCCGGTCATTCGTGAAAATGATGTAGTGCTTGCCATCTCCCAATCGGGCGAAACTGCCGACACATTGGCGGCTATCGAGCTGGCAAAATCCAAAGGGGCGGTCATTTTTGGCGTTTGTAATGTAGTAGGCTCGTCGATTCCACGGGCTACACACGCGGGCGCGTACATCCACGCTGGTCCTGAAATTGGGGTCGCCAGTACCAAGGCTTTTACCGGGCAATTATCAGTCCTTACGATGATGGCTTTGATTATTGCCCATCGCAAAGGAACAATCTCGGAAAGCAAATACCGCGAAATATTGGTTGAGTTGCAGTCTGTACCCGCCAAAATTGAGCGAGCTTTAAAACTCAATGCCCAAGTGGAGTACATTGCTGATGTGTTCAAAGATGCAACCAACTTTATTTATTTGGGGCGTGGTTATAACTTTCCGGTGGCTTTGGAAGGGGCTTTAAAACTCAAAGAAATCTCTTATATTCACGCCGAAGGCTATCCGGCGGCAGAAATGAAGCACGGACCCATTGCCCTGATTGATGAAGAAATGCCGGTGGTATTTATTGCCACCAAAGACAGTACTTATGAAAAAGTTGTATCAAATATCCAAGAAGTAAAAGCTCGGCGAGGGCGAGTAATTGCCGTAGTAACCGAAGGCGATAAGCTCATCAAAAATATGGCAGATTTTACCATTGAGATTCCGGCAATCCACGAAGCACTGACCCCTTTGTTGGCGGTTATTCCTTTGCAACTATTGTCTTATCACATAGCCGTAATGCGTGGTTGTGATGTGGATCAGCCTCGTAACCTTGCCAAATCGGTAACTGTGGAATAAAAGTGGTGGGTGAGGCAGTTCTTAGAAAATCAACTGATTAAATAAAAATAATCTCCTGATTATCAATGAGTTAATAAATTTTATTGGTTCTTTATCCATTTTCAGGAGTTTCTAAGAAATTTCATTTTCTGAAAAGTGAAAAACTTTTCAGAAAATGATTCGTGCAAAGTGATGAAGAAACTTAAAGACTTTTCGCCGCTTTTCAGGAAAATTGTAATGCAGGCTGTCTAGTATTGAAGATGTTGCGCAAAAAAAAGCATCTTGTCATTGGGCTAAACAACAAGATGCAAGTTTGGTTGATTAAATGAAAATAAATTTAAAAGTATATAAATTTAAGCAAACAAATCGAGTTTAGGCTTCTTCAATCAAAACCGGAAAATAATCGGTAAAAATATGGGTCTTACCGGACTTGAGATTCTTAATTTCTACAAAAAACACGCCCCGGCTCGTTTGACCAGATTCAGTTACTACAAATGGGTCTTTATGATTGTCGTAATAACACCAATCATTCAATTTAAGACTCATTACATTCACTTTTCTTTTAGTAGCACTTGGCTTCTTTTTAAAGATTGAAGACAGCATATCCTATTCTTAATTAAATGTTGTAAAATTGGGTCATCAAAAAGTTCTTTTTTGGTGTTTACGCAAAGGCAAAAAATAGGTTGTGTTAAACGAAAAAAAAATTAAAAAATTTTTAGAAATAGCACTTAAATACATATTTTTCGCGGGAAAATCACAAAAAAACTTACATAGGTAATGTGTTAATCCACTAGAGACAGATAAGTTTATAAAATTTACTAAGAGCAGATCCTTGGTAGGCAGGTATGATAATTCTCCCGAGGCGAACCCTCAATAAGTTATGTTATTTTAAATATTTTATGTAACTGTCCGATCATCATTTATTTACGCAATAAACAAAAACAACCCCAACTATCAACTAACTCAACGAATGGTTACTCTGATGATTGGTTTAACAGTCGGCGATGGTAATTAATTTGCCCCAGATGATAATTGAAATGCGCCACCAAATGAATTAAAAAGCCTTCGGTAGTCCAGCTCTGGTCTAGCAAGCGAAAAGTAAATTCGGCGGCTAGTTGTTCGGGGCTTAGATTTGGCAAAACTTCGGCTAACATTTGCGCAGTTTTGTCCAAATTCTCTAGCAAGACTGATAAAGGGATATTTTTATCCGCAAACTCGCGCTCGCGCTCACGCACGTAGCCGGTATTGCCCAACAATGCCCCAATAAAATGATTCAAATTACCCACCAAATGCAAGGTAAGATTACCGGCAGAGTTGCTAATGCCTTCGGCAGTTTGCCAGATTTGGGCTTCATTGGGGTAGGCTTGCAGTTCTTTTTGGAGGTTTTTGAGGTCGCGCTGAAAGATAGTAAGCAAATTTTGCGGATTCATTATGAATTTGATTTTTTAGTTTGAGGCTCTCGATAAAAACTATCCTCATAACCCAAATGGCGTTTTATGAGTTCACTAATTAAACCAGAAATTGTAAATCTATTAGCCAAAAATCAAGGAGTAGTCGGAACAAAACTACAACAAAAAAACCCATTGAGGAATTTCAATGGGTTTAATTTGGTGGTGATGGACGGAATCGAACCGCCGACACAAGGATTTTCAGTCCTTTGCTCTACCGACTGAGCTACATCACCAGCCGAAAGGGAGTGCAAAAATAGTAAGCGAAATATTAATTGCAAATTTTTTGCAAAAAAAATCAAAAAAAAGTTCAATCTTGCCGAACTTTCGCCCGAATAGTCGGTTATTTCAACAATTCATTTTAATTTGCGCTTCAAATATCAAAATAAATTGCTTTTGTATTTACTTTGCTGGCAAACTCCAACGAAGCCTCAAGGATTAAAAATAAACTGAAAATGACTTGAATAAATGATTTATGAACCAAAAATTCATAATTCATATCTCTTAACTCATAACTATACTATATTTTATGGCATTTTTACCACAAATCATTTTTATATTGGCTTTTGGCACAGCTTTTTTCTTGATTCGTAAAAGAGTCTTGCGAATTGCCAAAAACATACAATTGGGCAAACCTATTGATAGATTTGACAACGCTCCGGCACGCTGGCAAACAATGTTTTTGATAGCTTTGGGGCAAAAAAAGATGTTTCATCGTCCGATTCCGGCATTTTTGCATTTGTTGATTTATGTAGGTTTTTTGTTGGTCAATATTGAGGTTGCCGAAATAGTTTTAGACGGTATTTTGGGTACACACCGCATTGCCACCAATCTATTGCCGATTGGGTTTTATAGTTTTTTGATTAGTTTTTTTGAGTTTTTGGCGGTTGGCGTGATAGTAGCTTGTGTGGCTTTTTTGGTTCGTCGCAATGTGATGAAACTCCCCCGCTTTGTCAAGCCCGAACTCAAAGGCTGGCCTATGCTCGATGCCAATTTGATTCTGATTATCGAGATAGTTTTGATGCTTTGCATCCTTACAATGAATGCCGCCGATACCGTTTTACAAACCCGAGAATTTGACCACAATCATTATGTCAAAACCGGTGGTTTTTTGTTTAGCTCGCTTTTAGTACCGATTTTGTCGGGCATTGAAGACAACAATGTATTGATTTTTATTGAGCGATTTGGCTGGTGGGCGCATATCTTGGGTATTATGGCGTTTGCCTTGTATGTTACTTATTCTAAGCATTTGCATATCTTTTTGGCTTTCCCCAATACTTACTTCTCGGATTTGACTCCCAAAGGCAAGTTTGAAAATATGGCTTCGGTTACGCGCGAAGTCCAATTGGCAATGGGAATGATTCAAGATGATGGGCAAACTCCACCCCCAACCAGTTTTGGGGCTGACGACATCAATGACCTTAGTTGGAAAAATTTGATGGACGCTTACTCTTGTACCGAGTGCGGGCGGTGTACGGCGGCTTGCCCGGCAAATATTACCGGCAAAAAACTTTCGCCTCGCAAAATAATGATGGACACCCGCGACCGCGCCGAAGAAATTGGGAATTTCATCGAGAAAGGCAAAACCCTCGAGGAAGCCCTCGAAACCGGCAACAAGCTCTACAGCGAGCAATACATTAGCAAAGAAGAATTGATGGCTTGTACTACCTGCAATGCCTGTGCCGAAGCCTGCCCCATCAACATTGACCCGGTGAGCATCATCGTACAAATGCGCCAATATGTGGCGATGGAAGAATCTGGCACACCTCCGGCTTGGAACTCGATGTTTCAGAATATTGAGACCAGTTTTTCACCTTGGAAATTTTCACCTTCCGATAGATTCAATTGGGCAGATGAAGTGAATAAGTAAAATCTAAAAAGGAGTAACTCATTGACTTTTTTTATTTTTTCACTAATTCATAAGTCTAATAAATTGATAATCAAGCGATTATGAAAAACAAGCAGCCAACTCTGCTTGTTTTTTTCTTTATACCCTCTCAAGAAAATTACAATTTAGATGGTTCTTTGGAATAAGAGAAAATAATGTAAACCAGCAATTCCCACTGTAGAAATTTTAAACGAATATTTAATTTTTTAGAATTTTTATGAATCGGATTTTACATAAAGCATTGATAATGAGGTATTTATTAGAAAAACTTGTTGCCTCCCTTTCTTTTTTCTTGATAAAAAAGAAACAAAAAATCAAGCCTGTACCGAAATTGCACCTGAATTTTGCCCGCCAAACCGAAAATTCATTGAGTC
>JALONJ010000179.1 GCA_025455045.1 Microscillaceae bacterium
AAAGAAGCACTAAGGTCTTGGTGGACTTTGTGGGTATTTTCTTGGTGTTCTTGGTGTTTAAATAGTTTATGCTTGCCTTAGCTTTTGCAAATAAAATTTCTGTAAATACTTGATTATCAAACTTTTATATCACTTTTAACAACAACAATTTAAAATATTCGCGCTAAACTTGTCTTGATTAAAATTTTGCACAAAATCTGCTTTCTGACTTAATTTTAACAAAAGAAATGTTATATTGGGTTAATTTCTTGGTTAGCAAAAAATTAATCTTGAGTTTTAAACTCAAAATTTGTTCATTTGTAGGTATTTTACCTATTTGAAATCACAAATCTTGAGCATATTAAAGAGAGGCTTATTTTGATGAAGCGTAAAAAAAGCATTTTTTTAAGTTTAATTTTCAGTTTTTGGAGTTTGGGTAACTCGGTTTTTGCCCAATCAAATTCGCTAGACAGTTTGTTGAAATTACTCGCTCAATCTCAAGTTCCCGGTCGCAAAACAGAAGTGTTGATTGCGCTGGCTTACAAATACACCACCATATATCCCGATAGCAGTTTGTATTATCTTGCTCAAGCCGAAAAACTTGCCCAACAAACCCAAAACCCCGTGCAAATGATTTTGGTATTGAATCACCAAGGCTTGGCTTACTATGACAAAGGCTACTTGGCAAAAGCCTTAGAATATTTTAAAAAAAGCCTTGAACTAGCCCAAAATCACCAAAAAAATGACTTGATAGCCCGAAACTTAGGCAACTTGGGCTTATTGTATTTGAGCATTGGCAACAATCGTTTGGCTCTTTATTACTATCGACAGGCTTTGCAAATTTTTGAAAAAAGCAACCTCTCAGAACGGGTAGCTCTTACGCTAAGCAATATCGGTAATGCTTATATTGATATGAATGAGTACGATTCGGCAAATTATTTTGTCCAGAAAGCACTGCCGCTTACCCAAAAACACGCCCCTTTATTTGAGTCTTTTGCTCGGTACAACAGTGGGAAAATCGCCCTTTATCGCCGCCAATTTGCGCTTGCGCAAAACGAAGCCCAACGCGCCCTCCAATTAGCCCAAAAATATGCCGACAAACAAGATTTGTCGGCGGCGCATTTGTTGTTGGCACAAATCTATCTTGCCCAAAACCAACTCGACAAAGCCCTGGCTGCCGCCCAACAATCGGTGGGGGTTGCCGAAGCCAGCCAGCGCAAACGCGATATTTATATGGCCTACAGCTTGTACAGCAAGCTCTGGGCGATGAAAAAGCAATTTGAGCAGGCTTACCGTTATCGCAACTTGGCTACAATGTACCAAGATAGTTTGCAAACCGAAAATATTGGCAATGCTTTGCAAGTATTTGAGTATGAGAAAAAACAAGATGAAGTTTTGGTTTGGCAAGCCCAACAAGCCCAAAAAAGTAGCGAATATCGGCGACAAATCAGTTTGCAACAAACTTTTATCGCGGGAGCTTTGCTCGTACTTTTGGCAGTCATTGCCATCGCCTTGATTATCTTAAAAAGTAGGCAACAAATCAAGCAACGCAATACCCAGATCCAACGCGCCTACCAAGAAATTCAAGAAAAACAAGAAGAAATTGTGGCACAAAACGAAGAATTGCGTCATCAACAAGAGGAGATTTACCACCTCAATACTCATTTGGAGGGTTTGGTAGCCGAGAAAACCGCGACCATTATGGCTCGCAATACCCAATTGAGCGAATATGCCCATTTCAATGCTCACAAATTGCGCGCGCCCATCGCTACTATTTTGGGTTTGTATGAAATACTCAAGCTCAACCCGAGCGAAACCGAACAAAAATTTATCATTGAACAAATCCAAACATCTATCATTTTATTAGACGAGATGGTCAAAAAAAGCCAAAGCTTGTTAGATGAAGATGATGATGATATTGTTGTTTGAACTATATCCACGTCAAGCTCAACCAAAAGCCTCCGATTGTCGTTATTGTGTGGACAAACCCTTGATTTGATGTCGATACGTACTATTCAAAATATGAGCCTGCGCTTGGGCTGGGTCTTGCTTACGTTGGGGGCTTTTTTTCTGCTATACAACGTAACCATTGAGAACCCCTATTTTAGTTTTGCCACGGATATAGGTTTTTTGTTGGCAAAGCCCGATTTTATCCACAATGTAGTGTGGATGACAGCTTTTTATTTGCACGTAGGAGGCTGTATTTTTTGTTTGATAATTGGTCCTTTTCAATTTGTAGGATATTTGCGTAGGCGGTATCGCTATTGGCATCGCCAATTGGGTAAGGTGTATATTTTCTCGATTGTAGGGGTGGGCGGTCCAAGCGGCTTGTATATGGCTTGGTATGCCAATGGCGGTTTTTGGGCGCAAGCGGGCTTTAGCATTTTGGCGGTACTGTGGATTTTGAGTACTTATTGGGCTTATCAAAAGGCAAGGCAAGGTGATTTTGGCGCGCATCAACGGTGGATGGTGCGTAGCTACGCGCTCACTTTTTCGGCGGTAACGCTCAGGACTTGGGTGCCGATATTGTCGTTGTATTTTCAGATTGACCACGAGGTAGCAGTAATTGCTACGGCTTGGATTAATTGGATTCCGAATGTATTAATCGCGGAGATTTTGTTTAAATTTTTTCCTAAAAATTTTTAAGACCGATTAATCATTATTAGACTTGCTACCTTCTGATTATCAGCTACTTAGCATACTCAAATTTTCTCAAAAATCGTCAGACCTTTGGTGCAGACGATTTTTGAGAAAACTTGATAAATATATCATCTTATAACATAATGTATTTTTAAATAAATTTTGTAAATATTTGATAATCAATGGGTAGTAAGTCTATTATAAGAAACAAGAATAAGGAATAAGGAATTAGAAATTAATAATTAATTCTACTTTGGCACTTTAATTTTTTGAACCACATAAGTACATAGAAAACATAGGAAAATACAATTTAGATGAAAGTTTTGGAAAAAACAGTTCGATTTAAACTTCTCCTTTTCTAAAATACCAAAGTAGAATTAGGAATTTTGAATTAGATAACTGCCTGATTATAAATTAGTTATATTTTTACAAATGTGTACTTTATTTTGCGATCATTCTTAATCCACAATTAGAGTATTTTGTATAAGTAATTGATAATCAATAAGTTACGTTATTTTAGATATTTTTACAACTAATTGATAATCCATTATTTATGAGTTTTTTGATTTAAGTTTATTTTAGCTCAATGCGCACGTTCTTGGGTTTTGTAGGCGATGTCGGCAACCAAGTTGCGAGGCAAAAACCTGACCGAAAACGCCAACAAACTATTCATAAAACCGTGTACGGCTACGGTTTTGCCTTTGCGCATTGCCCGATAACCATATTGGGCTACGGCGCGTGCCGAAGGCATTTTTTTGCCTTTTACCAACTTGGAGTCTTGCATTGCCGAAGCATCTTGAAAACCCGACTCGGTGGGTCCGGGGCAAAGGGCGGTTACGGTTACGCCGCTTCCTTTGAGTTCGCGGGCTATGCCTTCCGAAAACATCAAGACAAAAGCCTTGGTGGAGTAATAAATAGCCATCAACGGACCGGGCTGAAAAGCGGCAGTCGAGGCTACATTCAAAATTTTGCCCGATTTGCGGGCTACCATTCCTTTTAAGACCAATTTGGTGAGTTGTACCAAGGTAGTAACATTCAATTGAATCATTTGGGCTTCTTTTTCCCAGCTAGTATTGACAAACTCGCCAAAGTCGCCAAAACCGGCATTATTGACCAAGTAATCAATGTTGATGCCTTGTAGTTCATCTATCAGGCTTTGTGCCGAATCGGGCATTGAGAGGTCTTTCTCGACTATCCGAACTTGGATGCCGTAGTTTTTCTCGAGTTCTTGCTTGATTTCTTGGAGTTTTTTGCCAGTCCGCGCCACCAAAATCACGTTGATTTTGTCTTGGGCAGACAAGCGCGCAAATTCAAGCCCAATTCCTCCCGAAGCTCCGGTAATTAAAGCAGTTTTCATATTTGTTAAATTTAATACATTCCCTTTGGGGGCGTTTGATTTAATTACTTAATATACTGATTATCAGTCAGTTATATAATTATTTTGACCCTTTATCCATTCTCAGGAAATTCTAACTTTATCCTAAATCTAAACGCATTTACGCGGGCAGGCTAGATAGCCTGCGTTACAATTTTCCTGAGTAGTGGTAAAGAATCGATTTAAGTATTTAATGTATTGATTATCAGGTAGTTATATAATTATTTTTTATCGATGGCTTGCAAAATCAAACCAACAATGAAAGTGATTTTTTGGTCAGCGTCCGAATAATCCACCTCGCGCACCGTAAAAGCCTTTGAGTTGTAATAAGCCTCGTGTTTGATGGCATTGGCAACGGTCATAATGGCTTCGGCTATTTCGGGCGAGTTATGGAGGCTAAACTCCTGATTAGCAACCCCTTGTTGCAGAATTTGGGCTAAAAACTCCTTTTCTTCTTTTTGCACATTGTGGTAAAATTCGTCAAACTGAGGACCGAGTTTTTGCAAACTCTCTACCGAAAGTTGGTGCAAGTTTACCACTTCGTCATAATATTTAAGACGAGCGGAGAGATAAGCCAAAATTCGATTTTTTGCGCCTTGGAGGGCTTGGTTTTCCATCTGTAAATGCCCAATAAATGTGGCACTTTCTTGCAATACCACTTGCATAAATATTTCTTCTTTGTTTTTGAAATAATAATACAAACTGGCTTTGTTCAAATGCGCCATTCGCCCAATGTCGTCGAGGGTGGTTTTTTCAAATCCATAACGAGCAAAGCACTCCCGCGCTACCCGCAAAATGTCATTCTTTTTGACTTCGGTCTTGGTTTCTGTTTTCACGCTACAAAGGTATTTCAAATATTTTAATTTTCAAACAATTTAATAAAAATTTTTAAAAATTTATTTTTAATAATTCAGAATTTTGCTATAAGTACTTGATTATCAATTAATTAACCAAAAAATAAAAATACAACCGCAAAAACGCTGATTGCGCTCGAACTTTAAAACCCAAATTAGTCAAGTTCAATTATTTTGTGTATTTTTGAGATTCCGTAAAACATATATTGCGCAAAATCTTATTTTTTAATATAAATCATTGAATATCAGGATTTTATTACTAAATTTAATTGCCAATATCAAATTTTGAAAATTGACCCTTAAAAATTAAAAAAATTAATAGCATTGCCATTCAACCTGTTTGGCAATTTTGATCTATGAAAAATTATATTTTGCAAAACCGCCCAATCAATACCCACTTCAACTATGGTGATGTAATTGATTATCAGGCGAAAATCGAACCCTCTTATTATTTTATTGCTTTAAATGATGAATTTCCGGAAATCATAGCTTTTCACGAAAATTTTAAATGTCTAGAGTTGTTGACCCAATTGGTAGAAAAATACCAAATTGAATCCGAAAATATTTGGAAATACCACAGCTACTCGCGGCAGGAAGAAAAAGTAGTTTTGGATATTTTTATGGTGCAAATTCGCCCCGATTTGTTGGTTTTTTGTGATGCAGACGATAATGAAGTCAAAATTTTTTATAGCAATCGCATCGCCGAAGAGCTAATCAATGAAATAGTGCAAATGGTGCGGGCTTGTGTGCGCGAAGAGTTGATTAAAGCCGAAAGCAAAATCTTTTTGCTTTATGAAAACAAAGGCTTGTATTTGCAAGATTTTAAAGTCAAAAAATATCCTATCAATCTCGAGGACAATTACAACGAAGATTTCCAATCGATTCACGAACTAATCGTCGAGCGGCTCAATACTGCCGACGACAAAGGAATTGTGCTTTTGCACGGCTTGCCCGGCACCGGCAAAACCAGTTATATTCGTTATTTGACTTCGTTGATTAACAAAAAAATGATTTACATTCCGCCCGAGTTTGCTTATCGCATAGCTTCGCCCGATTTTTTGCCTTTGTTGATTGATAATCCCAACTCTATATTAATCATTGAAGATGCCGAAAATGTCATAGAGTCGCGCGAGAGTGGGCGCAATATGTCGGTTTCCAATTTATTGAATTTGGCAGACGGCTTGCTCTCCGATTGCCTCAATATTCAAATTGTTTGTACTTTTAATACTCACATCAGCAAAATTGACAAGGCTTTGCTTCGCAAAGGGCGTTTGATAGCTTCGTATGAGTTCAAACCACTCAGCATCGACAAAGCCCAACGCTTGTCGGACAAACTGGGCTTTGATACGCTGGTCAATACCCCAATGAGCTTGACCGATGTGTACAATCAGCGTGAACGCGACTTTGCCGAAATGGAAAAAATCAAGATTGGGTTTTGAAAACAAATATATAACTGATTGACTATCAGGTATTTATAAAAAAATGCTTCATCGCTTGTAAAAAACGGTGGAGCATTTGTTTTTTTAAAAAACTTAACCCAAAATAAAAACTATTTAATTGATAATCAAGCATTTATACAACTCTTTAACGACTATTATGCGCCAAAAGTCCTTCTTTGGTAGCCAAATAATGGTATTGTTGATAATGCGCATCGAAGGCTAAATCATCTTCCATAATCGGCTCTTTGGTATGGGCATCAAAGCACTTGACCCAACCTTTTTTGAGTAAGTCAGCCAAAGTATTTTTTAATTGTACTTCATCTACATCCAACGCATTTTTGAGGGTGCTGTAAGGCTCGACAAAATACAATTCATCTAAAATATCAAATTCTAAATCGCTCATTGGCATATCATTCAGATAAATTGTCGATGATGAAACTTATTGCATAAAACCCAAACCAGTCATTTAAGTTTAGGAAATTTGAATGTTTTTGTGAGGATATGTTTTTTTTGCAAACAATTGATTATCAGGATTTTATATAATTAAATTAGGTTCAATCGTTAATTTGGGGATTGAGTCCAAACCCTAAGGGTTTTAAAAACCCTTAGGGTTTAAATAATCTGGAAAAATTACTATGAATTAACCAAATTAACGATAGAGCCTTAAATTATTTATAATTCATTGATAATCAATAAATTATGCTACTTTAAGCATTTTATGTAACTACTTGACCGTGTCCGCCTTTGGAGGGTGATTGAGGGGTGCATTTCAAATTTACGTTTTAAGACCTCACCCCTGCCCTCTCCTCTGAGAGAAGGAATCTAAGGAATAAATTTGAAATGCACCCTGATTGAGTGATTTGGTAAATAATTCAGAGCTAGAAACTGCCCGAATGATTGTCCTCTAAATCCTGTAAAAGTATATCAAAAAAAATAAAGTTTTTGCAATAGTTTGATTTGCAATAACTTTTATTTAGATTTAGCTCTCAAAACTGCGCAACAAAAAATTAAAATGAAAAAGCCGAAGAAAATAACCGTCAAATTTTTTCTGAATACCAATCTAAAGTCTATTGAGAAGTCCGATGGAAATTATCGCCCTTTATATGCCCAAATTACTTATGACCGTAAAAATACACAAATAAAATGTAATTATGGTGAATATTATCGAAGTCTTGAGCAAATAAAAACCGAAGAACCCAACCTACTTGGTTTTGAAGAAAAAATCTTCAAACGCTCGGTAGTTTATGAGTTGGGGTTAAAAGGCGATGAGTTTCGCCTCAAAGGTTTGGGCGAAAAATACGAAAATTATTGCCTTTCGATCCACGCCTTGTTTAGCAGTTATCTCAAGTTGCGGTTCAAAAATATTTTGAAGCAAGCCCAACCTGCCCGATTTCTAGATGTGTTGAGCCTCGACAAAACGGGCACCGATTTTTTTACCATTTATGAAGCCTCGCTCCGGCTTTTTGACAATATGAATGACTTGATAGCCCAAGATTTTAAGGAAGAAATGGAAATCTATCAAATTTATTATCAATTGTATGAATCATTGCTCACTGCCGAAAAAAAATACCTTTTTCCGGTGGTTATAGACTGGCTTGAGGGTTCGCACCCCATTGATTTAGAAAAAAAACTCAAAGAAACCCGCCCCGATTTACAAGAAAAAGCCCTCAATCTGATTAGCAAAATCATTACTACCAAACTGGAATTGTACTAAATATTGGGCAAATATAGTAGCCAAAGCAATGGCTATAAGAATGATTATAAAAGAAAATACACACTTAAAAAATCATAACTAATTGATAATCAAGTAGTTATGTAATTTATAATTCCTAATTATTAATTTCTAATTCCATCGTATATTTTTGCCAATTCAATTGAATTTTTTGCTGATTCAATCCATTGAGTTTTTTAATGTAATTGACTGCAAATCAATTACTTAAGCAATCATACTTTACACTGTTATTTAATCTTAATTTATTTATGCACGTGGCAATAGCCGGCAATATTGGTGCCGGCAAAACTACCTTGGCTCGGCGACTCGCCGAACATTATGGCTGGGAAGCCTGCTTTGAGTCCGTTGATGACAACCCTTATTTAGCCGATTTTTATGCCGATATGCCTCGCTGGGCTTTTCATTTGCAGGTATATTTTCTCAATTCGCGCTTCAATCAAGTATTAAGAGTCCAAAAAAATCCTCATCATACCATTCAAGACCGTACCATCTACGAAGATGCTTTTGTGTTTGCCCAAAATCTGCAAGAGTCGGGCATTATGAGTGCGCGCGATTATAGCAATTATCGCCAAGTATTTGACAATATGACCAAGTACATCAGTGCGCCCGATTTGTTGATTTATTTGCGGGCTGATTTGCCGGTCTTGCGCAAGCGTATTCAATTACGGGGGCGAAGCTATGAAGTGAGTATTCCTGATGAATATTTGCTCAATTTGAATACCCATTATGAAAATTGGATTGAGGGCTACCAAGAAGGTAACTTACTGATTATCAATATCAATGAGCGAGACTTGCTCGAGAACTCTAGCGATTGGCAACATTTGCTCGATGGGATTGAAAGTTACTTGACGATAAAAAACTGAAAGTAATTATGCAACAGTGAGGCGCAAGTCTTGAGAAATGAGTAGGTTTATTTGGGGGCATTTCAAATTTATTCCTTAGATTCCCTCTCTCAGAGGAGCGGGCGGAGATGAGGTCTTAAAATGTAAGTTTGAAATGTACCCCTTCTAATTCTACTTTGGCACTTTAGAAATGAGTCAGGAGATTTGAACTGTTTTTTAAGTTTTTCCGCAGGTATTTTTTGATTAAAATTGTATTTTTCTATGTTTTCTATGTGGTTCAAAAATTAAAAGTGCCAAAGTAGAACTCATAAGCCGTTTTAAAATAGGACTAATCTAAACTGTATGAGAACGCAGATTTTTTTATCACAATCATCATCACAACCTGCGTAATCAGCGTTCAAAAACTACCTCAACATACACAACTACTTGATAATCAAACAGTTGATGATTTTGAAAAATAAAATTTTGAAACTTTCAATCAATTACAAAAGATCAAAATAATCTTAAAATAACTTCTAACCAAAAATCAGATTTTATATAGCCCCAATTATCTGGCTAAATTTGCTCAAAAAGTTTCATAATTGCTAATATTTTTATATTTTTGTTCAAATAATTGAACTCGAAATCAGAGCTAAAATGGCAAAAGTCAAATCGGTTTATTTCTGTCAAAACTGCGGCTACCAATCTTCCAAATGGGTAGGCAAATGCCCCTCTTGTGAGGAGTGGAATACCTTTGTGGAGGAAATTGTGCAAAAAGAAGATGCCAAAAAAGGCGATTGGCGCACCTCCACCTCTCAAAAAGTAGCCGCCAAGCCCCGCCCTCTCGAGGAAATCAACCCACTTGACCAGCCCCGCATCATCACTCCCGACAAAGAATTGAATCGAGTTTTGGGTGGGGGCATTGTACCCGGTTCTTTGATATTGATTGGGGGTGAACCGGGCATTGGCAAATCAACGTTACTTTTGCAAATCGCCTTGCAACTTGCTGATTATAAGGTGCTTTATGTATCGGGCGAAGAAAGCGAGCAGCAGATAAAGATGCGTGCCGAACGCCTCAAAATAGCCCCACAAAACACCCTTTTAAAAGCTGAAGATAGCCCTGCCGGATGTTATATACTGACCGAAACCGCTACGCAAAATATTTTTAAACAAATTGAAGTTCTCGAACCCGATATTTTGGTGATTGACTCTATCCAAACCCTGCAATCGGCATTTATTGAGTCGGGGGCGGGTAGTGTGTCGCAGGTGCGCGAGTGTACTGCCGAGCTGATGAAGTTTGCCAAAGAGAGCAGTACCCCGGTATTTTTGATTGGACACATCACCAAAGACGGAGCCATTGCCGGACCCAAAGTTTTGGAACATATGGTAGATACGGTTTTGCAGTTTGAGGGCGACCGACATTTGGTTTATCGCATTTTGCGGGCGACCAAAAACCGTTTTGGCTCTACCTCCGAGTTGGGAATTTATGAAATGTTGGGCGATGGCTTGCGCGAAGTAAGCAACCCTTCCGAAATCCTGATTTCGCAACGCGAAGAAGCCATTAGTGGTATTGCTATCGGGGCAACGCTTGAGGGCAATCGCCCTTTGTTGATTGAAATACAATCTTTGGTAAGCGTATCGAGCTATGGAACTCCCCAACGCAGTACCACCGGTTTCGACAACAAACGCCTCAATATGCTTTTGGCAGTATTGGAAAAAAGAGGCGGTTTTCGCTTGGGCGCGCAAGATGTGTTTTTGAACATTACGGGCGGGCTTAAAATTGAAGACCCCGCCATTGACTTGGCAGTTTGCACATCTATTATCTCCTCTTATGAAGATATGGTCATACCTCACGACACTTGTTTTGCCGCCGAAGTGGGCTTGGGGGGCGAAATCAGGGCTGTCAATAAAATCGAGAATCGGATTTCGGAAGCCGAAAAATTGGGTTTTAAACAAATCTTTATTTCCAAGTTTGCGATGAAGAGCATTAATCCCAATAATTTTAAAATTACCATCAAAGCTGTAGGCAAATTGGAAGAAATTTTTGCCGATTTGTTTGGGTAATTGTCTTGCTTATCAAATAATTATTTGGTTCTTCACCACTTTTCAGGAATGAAGAAAAAAAAAACGACAATTTTGTCATTCTGAGCGAAGCGAAGAATCTGAAACTCTTGATAATCAACGCTT
>JALONJ010000180.1 GCA_025455045.1 Microscillaceae bacterium
AAAGTTCCACGCAGGATGACGACTTGGGGGATTTTGGATTGTTTTTTTTAAAATTTAATTTTTTGTACTTTTTTAATATATTTCAAAATATTCACGTTACAATACTGCGGACAGTTTTTATAAGTAATTGATAATCAAGTATTCATAAAATTGTAACCCAGCCTTTAGGCGGTAGGAGGCACAGCCTAAAGGCTGTGTTATATTCTTATTTGTCAAAAGTCAAAGATTGTCAGACACTTAGTAAATAACTCAGAGCTGAACCTCCGCCTCTGGCGGAGCAGGGGGCATAGAAACTGCTCGAACTATTGAGCTATTCTCTGTAATTTTATAAACAAAAAAACTCGCTTTTGAAGTTTCAAAAGCGAGTTTTTAAGGTTCTTTACCCATTTTGAGTAAGTTTTGGCTTTATTCTAAGCCTCAACCCATTTACGCGGGCAGGCTAGACAGCCTGCATTACAATTTTCCTGAAAAGTGGTGAAGAACCTTTTTTAATATATAATTACCTGATTATCAAGCGTTTATTTCTTAGGTTTGTTATCACCCTTAAATTCCGGCTTTGGCAGAAGCACTTTGCGTGAAAGTTTGAATTTGCCGGTTTTTTTGTCCACATCTAGCAACTTGACCGTGATTTCTTCGCCTACTTCCAATACACCTTCCAAAGACTCCAATCTTTCCCATTTTACTTCTGAAATGTGCAACAAACCATCTTTACCCGGCATAAACTCTACGAATGCTCCAAAAGGCATAATGCTTCGAACTTTGCCTTCGTAAATTTGTCCTACTTCGGGTACAGCCACAATACCTTTGACTCGTTTGGCGGCTTTTTGCATCGCTTCACCATTGGTAGCAAAAATATTGACATATCCGGCTCCGTCTCGTTCTTCAATAGAGATAACTGCGCCGGAGTCTTTCTGGATTTCTTGTACTACTTTGCCACCGGGTCCTATCACTGCCCCAATCATATCTTGAGGTATTTTGATTACTTCGATACGAGGTGCGTGCGGTTTCAATTCAGGGCGAGTTTCGGCTAGTACTTCCAGCATTTTGCCCAAGATATGCAAACGTCCTTCGCGGGCTTGATGCAAAGCTTTGGACAATACATCATACGACAAGCCATATACTTTCATATCCATTTGCGTAGCAGTAATGCCTTTGGCAGTGCCGGTTACTTTGAAATCCATATCGCCGAGATGGTCTTCGTCACCCAAAATATCCGACAATACGGCATAGTCGCCGGTTTCGCTATCCGAAATCAAGCCCATAGCAATACCTGCTACTGGAGCTTTGATTTTTACGCCGGCATCCATCAATGCCAAAGTTCCGGCACATACGGTAGCCATAGAAGATGAGCCGTTTGACTCCAAAATATCGGATACTACCCGAATGGTATAAGGATTTTCGTCCAAAGGTGGAATTACGACTTTGAGGGCGCGGTAAGCCAAATTACCGTGTCCGATTTCGCGTCTGCCCGGGGCGCGATTGGGTTTTACTTCGCCGGTAGAAAACGAAGGAAAATTATAATGCAAAATAAATTTGTTGTAGCCACTATTCATAGCTCCGTCAATCATTTGCTCGTCCATTTTGGTTCCCAAAGTAACGGTAGTCAACGATTGGGTTTCGCCCCTCGTAAAGAGGGCTGACCCGTGCGGAGAAGGCAATAAACCGGCTTCGCACCAAATCGGGCGAATCTCGTTGTATTGGCGACCGTCTAGGCGGTGTTTTTCTTGGAGAGTAGCTTTGCGGCAGGCTTTTTTCTTCAATTTGCTAAAGTATTGCTCTACCAAGTATTTGTTGATTTCTTCGCCCTCGCCGAGTCCGGCTTTGAGTCGCTCGACAAAACCTTCTTTGATGGCTTTGAAAGATTCGGAACGTAAGTTTTTGTTGGCAATGGCTGATTTGGCTACTTCATAAAGTGGTTGGAAAAGCTCACTTTCCATTCGAGCATACAAAGCCTCATCGTTATTTTCGTGGCTATAAACTCGCTTTTCGGTTTTGCCTACTGCTTGGGCGAGTTCTTTTTGGGCAATACATTGCATTTTGATGGTTTCGTGGGCATATTTGATAGCCTCAAGCATTTCTTCTTCGCTCACTTCTTTCATTTCGCCCTCTACCATCAATATATTGTCGTAGCTTGCGCCTACCATTAGTTCAATGTCGGCTTCTGCCAATTGCGTGGCGGTAGGGTTGATAAGCAACTGACCATTTACCCGAGCTACCCGTACTTCGGAGATATAATCTTCTAGGGGAATATCCGAAACGGCAATTGCCGCCGAAGCCGCCAAACCCGCCAAAGCATCGGGGGGAGTTTGCAAATCGGCAGAAATCAAAAATATATTGATTTGGGTTTCGGCGTGATAATCGTCAGGAAACATTGGGCGAATGGCTCTATCGACCAAGCGGCTGATTAATACCTCATAATCCGAAAGTTTGCCTTCGCGTTTGAGAAAACCACCGGGGATTTTGCCCGAAGAGGCAAATTTTTCTTGATAATCAACCGATAAGGGCAGAAAATCTACACCTTCTTTGGCATCATTGACCGAAACTACCGTAGCCAGCAACATAGTACTGCCCATTGAAACTACAACTGCACCATCGGCTTGGCGGGCGAGTTTGCCGGTTTCGATAACGATTTCGCGTCCGTCCGGTAATTGGATTGTTTTACGAAAAACTTGTGGTAACATATCAATTTCTGTAAGATTTTTGAGGTCGGAATTGGGAGTCTTATCGGACAAAAAATTTGGGTTTAGCCATTGATAATCAGGATTTGTATTGGGTATAAATATTTGATTATCAACGAGTTGTATTTTTCAAATTTGATGATTTAATTACCAAATTTTTTTGAGCAGGTTTCAAACGAATGGATAGCTTGTTTTTCTTAATTGCATAATATCAAATACTGCCAGCCTTTGCTTAGGGGTTTGGTGATACTGAGCGCATCAAGGGGCGATTTGCAATCGTTTGAATAGTCAATTCGTAAATATTTGGCTTGTCCGACACTTGTTTTGTCCGGTACTCAATGGATTTTATAATTTCGTTTAAAAAAATTAAGAATGAAGGGCATTCATTCTTAATTTGGAAGAGTTTGTAATTTGCAATTAAAACACAATTATTTACGAATATTCAAGGCAGCAATTACCGCGCGGTAGCGTTCGATGGCTACTTCTTGTAAGTGGTCGAGCAAACGGCGGCGTTTACCAACCAATTTCAACAAACCTCTTCGAGATGAATAATCTTTGGGGTGAGTGCGCAAATGCTCAGTAAGGTGAGTGATGCGATGGGTAAAAAGAGCTATTTGCGATTCAGCCGACCCAGTATCGTTTTTTGATTGGGTGAAGCTGAATTTTTCAAAAATTTCTTGTTTTTTTTCAGTATCTAAATACATCGACTTAAATGATAAAATATTTTTCTTCTTCTCAATTTTTTCAGTCGGCAAAGTTCGGGGTTTTATTCTAAAAATCCAATTTTATGGTCAAAGTTTTTATAATTATTTGCAATCAAACTGAGCAACGGGCGGAAAATTTGCATCGACAAAGATAGACCTATTTAGGGCTTTGAAAATTGAATCTTTGTAATCACCTGATTATCAATTACTTACAACCAATGCTGTCCAATTTACCACAAAGATCACAAAAGTAATCACAAAGAAGCACTAAGGTCTTGGTGGACTTGGTGGGTATTTTCTTGGTGTTTAAATTGTTTATTTTTGGATTAGCTTTTGCAAATGAAGTTCCTGTAAATACTTGATTATCAGGTATTTATATCACTTTTAACAACAACAAATTAATTGATAATCAATGTATTACATTAGCACATCAGCACATCTTATAATTAACTCATTACTTATCAGGCAGACCCAGTCAATCAATTTTGAAAAATATCCGAAATATTTGCTTCGCACCAAGCCTCAATGCCTGATGGATTGGCTGATTTTTGTCAGCCTATCAAGCCCCCAAAACACTCCCAAAGCCAAGCCTGCCCCAATTGCCGCCCCCACCAAAATATCTAATGGGTAATGTACGCCCAAATAAATTCGGCTGTAAGACACCAAAAAAGCCCAAAAAAACAGCAGACCCACGTATCGCCAAGTTTGCCGAAACAATAAAAAAATAAAAGTTGCCAAAGCAAAAGAATTGGCGGCGTGCGAAGACGCAAATCCATACTGCCCACCTCGATAAAGCTGCCCGTTTTCGTCGGCAAGTAAATGAATCTCTTTTTGCAATTTTTGCTCGTGCGAAGGACGCAAACGGGCAAAATAGGGCTTCATCAAAGCCGAAGTCAGGCTATCAGCCAAGCCCACCGTCAGGGCAATTGCCAAAATAATCAGCCAAGATTTTTGCCGTAACTGCCTGATAATCAGATAAATAAGTAATAAATAAAACGGAATCCAAGTTTTGTTGCCGCTGATGTACCACATCGGCAAATCCAACCAATCGGCGTGCAAACCATTGAGTATCAAGAATATATCGGTATCAAACTCGAGCATTGTCGGCTAAGTTAATTAAAAAAACAAACGAACTTGCAATTTATAGCTTGTTTGCTTAGAGGCAAAATTGCGGATGATCCTTACAATTTAATTTTGAATAATTATATCATAAGTATTTGATAATCAATTAGTTATAAAATAATTCTTAGGTTATTAAATTTTAGTTAATATTTGAATAGAAAAAAATAAATCAGGTACTTGTTATAAAAAATCATTATCCAAAACTTCCGTAGCCTCAAAGCAAATGTTGAACTACTTGATTGACTTTTAATCACCAGATGAATCGTTTAAGCGTTAAAAAATTGGCTGATTTAGGAAATAAACTTTGAAATTGCTACCTTGGTTGGGTGTACTTTCTACTTCTATTTTGCCTCCCAAAGACTCAATTTGGCTTTTGACCAAATACAATCCCAATCCTTTGCCCTCCACGTGCGTAGCCATTCGCTGGTACAAGCCAAATATTTTATAATTGTCCACCTTCGCAAGGTCTATACCAATGCCTTGGTCTTTGACCGATAAAATCAAATAATTGTCAGCAATTTGGGTGCAAATTTCAATGACTGAGGCTCGTTTGGGGTGGCGGTATTTGATGGCATTGGATAAGAGGTTATGGATAATGCTTTGCGCGTAGCTTTTGACTGTAAATATTTGTTTGCCTGCCGCGAAGTCCAAGGTCAAGTCGGTTTTAGTAGTTTCTAGTTCATTTTTGAGGTGTTGTACTACCAAGTGAGTGGTTTGTTCTAAATCGACCGGTTCGTTTACTTTGTCCAAACTATTTCTGATGGCAATGATTTGCGTCAAATCTCGAATCACAGTATCTAAGCCTCCGGCTGTGGTTTCCAAATGTTTTATAATTCCCAAGTTATATTCACTCATATTATCCTTGTCCAAAATATTGACCAAGCCCATCACCCGCGCCACCGGGGCGCGTAAATTATGCGACACAATATAAGAAAATT
The DNA here is from genome assembly GCA_025455045.1 of Microscillaceae bacterium. Classification (GTDB taxonomy): domain Bacteria; phylum Bacteroidota; class Bacteroidia; order Cytophagales; family Microscillaceae; genus JALONJ01. The sequence goes on from JALONJ010000180.1 coordinate 5,443, forward strand.
GTTCCAAATCCTGATTTTTTTGCGATAGGTTGTCAATGGCTATATTGAGTTCGGTAGTTCTGGCTTCTACTACCATTTCCAATTGATTATTGAAAGCCGAAATTTCTTCTTTTTGTTGCGTTATTTCTTCATTAAGTACCTGTAAATCAGTATTTTGCGATTCAATCAAAAGTTTTTGCTGGCTGATTTCATTGGTCTGTTTCTCGAGTTTGAGATACAATCGATGCTTGCGCAAGTTGTTGCGATACAGCAAAAAGACAATGAACAAAATTAAAAGTAGCACTATCAAAAACGCATAAATGGTGGTATTTCTCTGCCCAATGATGCTTTTTTGCTGGGCAATCTCAAGCTTTTGTTTATCTTCCCGATAAGTATTTTGTAGCAGTAAAATTTGTTTGTTTTTGTGTTCATTAAACAAGCTGTCTTTGGCAGTTGCCCATAGGCTTTGATACCTGAAAGCACTATCCAATTTGTTTTTGGCTTGATAACTTTGCGCCAAATAATAATAGGCACTCATTATTTCGGGCTTCAAATTCACTTTTTGGGCTACTGATAAAGCATTTTGAGCATACAAAAAAACTGAATCCATTTGTTGATTTGACAAATGAATACGGGCAATGTTGTTGTAAGTACTTGCCAAGAGTAACAAATTATTGATTTGCCGATTGATGATTTGACTTTGCTTGTAACATTCCAAAGCCTTTTGATAACGATTGGACATAAGATACACCTCGGCAGTATAGTACCAACAAATGGCGATATGCCTTTGGTCTTTGATTCGGGTAGAGATGGTGAGGGCTTCTTCAAAATATCGCAGGGCTAATGCGTATTTTTTTTGACTTAGTTGCAGCAAACCCATTTGATTGAGTGCATAGCTCAAATAAAGCCGATGGTTTATTTTTCTAAGTATGGCAATCGCTTGGTTGTGCAACTCAAGCGACTTCTTAAAATCACCTTCATCTTTGTTGATATTGGCAATTCGGCTCAAGTTAATGGCTATGATGTCCAAAATTTTAGCCTTCTCACTCAATCGCAATGATTGTAAATAATAATCCATTGCTTTGAGATTGTCGCCGGCAAATTGCGAAGCCAGTCCTAAATAATGCAGAGCCGTAGCTTCGCCTCGCGGATATTTATTTTTTTTACTCAATTGAATACATTGTTGGGCATATCGAGTGGCTTGACTTGGCTCAAGCGCATACAACTCGCGGGTGAGGCTAATCAGAGTTTGGGCTTTTAGTGTATCAATCTTGAGGGTGTTCAGCCTTTTTTTCAGGCTGTCGATAACTAAAAGATTTTGCGATGCCCCGTGAGAAGCAAACAACCAACAAATCAATACAAGCAATATTAGACTTCTATATTTCAAGCAATTAATTCTTTTAAAGCTAAATTAATGAATGATTCGCAAATAACTTTGCCCTAAGAGCAAATAATAAAATAGAAATAAAGCCTTGATTATCAAGGATATATAAGACTAAGAAAACTACCTTTTTAGCAATATTCTATCCGCCTACAATATTACAAATTTTATAACATAGTAAAAAAACTAATCTAAAATAGAATTAAATATAAATTTATATAGTCAAAATTACTATCATTTGTGTAGCTCAAATCGCTTGAAACCAAACGATTTGTGTTGTGTGATTTGGGACATATAGATAAACAATTGCAAAATTTTCAAAAAAAACCGGCAAATAATTGGTTTTCAAACCATATAGCCTAATTTTAGATACCAGACTCAAGCAAAATCGATTTACCCAATCCATTTACAAAAAATGAGTCGGAGGAGCTTCTTATAGCAAGCCTGTGGCTGAAGGGTTTACTTGAGTTATAAAATAAACTTTTCAAATATTTTAATAAATTGTTTGAAAAATAAAAAATTTGAATTAATTTTGTCTCGGATTTCAAAAAATGCACTAAATAACCTATGAAACAGTACCACACCACCATCAAAATCAATGCGCCGGTTGAGGCAGTATGGCAAGCCTTGACCGATTTTTCGGCTTTTCCCGATTGGAATCCCTTGGTCAGCAAAGCCTCCGGCAAAGTAGCCGAAGGTGAAATTATCAAGACTTTTATCAAGCCATTAAATGCTGAGTTTTCGCCCAAACTTATCAAAGTGATTGAAAATCAGGAGCTTACTTGGCTGGGCGTGAGGTTTGCCAAGTTTTTGCTCAACGGTGAACATTACTATAAATTAGAAAAAATCTCCGACAAGCAAACCCGATTGCTGCACGGCGAATATTTCCGAGGCTGGCTTAGCAACTTCATTTCGGATAGATTGCTCAAAAGAATGGAAACAACCTTTGTGATTCATAATCAAATTTTGAAATCACGGTTAGAAAAGTAAGCAAAAGAATTGGGAATTATATAACCGACTTTCCGTAAGGAGTACCCCAAAATTTGGACAATTTTGCTAATTTAATTGATTTATGAGTTGTAGGTTCATTTTTGTACTTTCCCCCCTTTGTGCAAAGTTTGAGCGAAGCGGAAACTTCGCCCGATAAATAAATGAAAAGTCTCCGACTTTTCCGGCTTTGCCGAGCTGATTTTGATTGCCTACAATCAAAAATAAACACTTGATTATCAATCACTTACAGGTTCTTATTTTTGGGTAAAAGACCCGCTTTTTGGGGGCTACGGAGAACGAGAGGGCTAGGAGGAGGCTCTTACTTCACCAAATCGGTATGCAAGCCGCACTCGGTTTTATTTAGCCCAAACCAACGCCCGGTGCGCTCGCTTTCGGCGGCAAGCCATTCTACACGTTTGGTACAAGGCTCACAACCAATGCTCACATAGCCACCTTGTTCTTCCAAGGGGTGTTTGGGCAATTTATGTTCTTTGATATAATCATAAATCATTTTATTGGTCCAGTCGAGCATCGGGTGGAAGCGCAGGGTGTTGTGCGCGCCCTGCGCTTCGTAGGCAAATTTGCTGCGGTTGAGATTTTGGTCTTTGCGAACCCCACTAATCCAGACATCAAATTCCGCCAAGACGGTTTCCATCGGCAAGGTTTTGTTCAGATAGCAACAATAGTCAGGATTGGAAGCAAACATCATTATGTTTTCGGAGTCGCGCTGGGCAATTTTGGGAATGGGCGAACTCAAATCGCGGATTTCGATACCCAAAGCCTCGGCAACTTCATCACGAAAAGCCATTGTTTCGGGAAAATGATAGCCGGTATTCAAAAAATAAATCGGAATCGACTTATCAATCCGGCTTATGAGGTGGAGCATTGGAATACTATGCGTCTGAAACGAAGACGAAGCAAAAATTTTGAGATTTTTGGCTTGGTATTCTTGGATTTTTTGGGCAAAGAAATCTATGTAATTTTGATAAGCAGACATAAGAGCGTTTTTGATTTTTTGTTATTTTTATTGATTTTTTGTTTCAAATTTTTGAAAATGTATGATTTAGTCAATCAACTTCCAAAGTTCTGAAAATTATTTCAATCAAAACCCCAAAAACTCGAAATTCGTTTCCAAAAAACAAATTCAAATATAAGTCTCTGATAATCAGGGGCTTATTTTTTTAAGTTGCTACATTGGCGGCAATTTTGATTTACCAAGCCCCTGATTTTTTAACGATTTCGCCCATATTTTTCGTGGCTCGATACCCAATCCGAAGAAGAAATAGCCGATGCCAGCGATATTTCGCCCGCCAACACCACTCCGGCAACAATCTCGGCAAATTTTTGGACTTTGTTTTTGCCATAGCAATCCAACATCTCGAGGCACTCGCGTTGGGTTGCCAGCCCCGTTCCCCCGCCATAAGTAGCGACAATCAAAGAAGGTAATGTGATGGACAAATACAAGTCTTTTTCGGGCGTAAGCTCAGAATAAATCACGGCTACCGAAGATTCGGCAACATTGGCTACATCTTGCCCCGTAGCAATAAACATCGCCGTAATGCCATTGGCAGAGTGCAAGCCGTTGTTGTTTGCCCCCGAAAGAATCGCCCCCACATTGGCAACGCCGGCGTGGTAAAACAGTTTTTCGGGTTCGACCCTCATCCGCTCAATCAGTACTTGGCGTTTGATAATACATTCGGCAACTACTCGTTTGCCTCTGGTGCGCATCATATTGACTTGCGAGGCTTTTTTGTCGGTAGCAAAGTTTGACTCAAGATAAAAATGACTAATCGGATTTTCTTTGTAATGGTCAAAAATCCAACTGCAAGCAGCAAAAGTCGCCCGCCCGACCATATTTTGTCCGGCGGCATCGCCGGTAGTGTAGTTGAAACGCAGATAGGCAAATTTGTGCGACAAATAGATGTCAATATCTTGCAGTTTAGCCACACTCGAGGTTTGCTCGGCATAGTAAGCAATGGTTTTGAAATGTGCCTGCACCCATTTGTTAAAATCGCGGGCGGCTCTTGCATCTTCAAACACAAAAACCGGTGCGCGTTGCATAGCCTCGCTCAAAACCGTACACTTTACCCCGCCTGAGAGGTTGATGACACTCATACCACGATTGTAAGAAGCCACCAAAGTACCTTCCGCAGTAGCCATCGGAATCAAAAACTCTCCCTGCGCGTGTTCGCCATTGATAAGCAAAGGTCCGGCAATCCCAAGCGGTACTTGTGCCGCCCCGATAAAATGTTCGCAATTGCCTTGGGCTAAATGGGCATCAAAAGAAAATTGCGTAATATGCTTAAGTTCTTGAAAATCAGGGTTGATGGAGTTTTTGACAAAATCGTGCAAAAAGTGCCGCCGTTCTTGGATAATCGCCGGTGAATAATCGTCTTGATGATTGCGCGGAATTTTGATATGTTGAACGTGGCTTTCAATAGAATCTTCTACCGTACACTCCAATTTCCCAAAAGGTGAGGTCTCAAAGGAAATAGTCATTGAATGTTTGCCCTCCGCAAGTGGTGTACGCTTCAAAACCAAAGTAACCGAAGTACGCAGCGCAAAACCAAGCGGATTTTGCTCACTTACCGCCAAAGCCGGTACTTGCTGGTCGCCCAAGACGAGGGTTATATCGCTGAGAGGAGTTTCTTCCTCATCAATTTTGATAAAATTAATTTTGTATAATTCGGCATCACTTAGGCGGTTTTTGATAGTAAATCTTACTTCGTTGTCGCCGTTTTGCAAACTACTGTTGGTATAGAGTTGCTTGAGCAAGAGGCTTGGTATAAGTGTCATAATTATTGGGCAATTGGGATTTAAAACCTTGACTTATAGAGATATTGGGAAATTTGTTTATAAATCAACGACAAATACTTGATAATCAATTATTTACAAAAAAATAAAAGAATATCTGTCCTAAACCTTAACAAGATAGGCTAAAATTTGACAATCCGCAAGCGAAATATAATTTCGCGCACCACCTTGAGGTTTTTTTGCTATAAATCGCTATTTTTACCTAATTCATTGAATCATTTTGAAGACTAAGCAACTTGAGCTATTTTTGACTACGAATATTTGTGATTCAGACGTGAGGAGTACTTATTGAGAAATGAATGTTTTTACGCCCTTGCTACGCCGTTGCTTGTGTCCTCACAAACAACTACGCCGTTGCTTGTGCCTCACGCCGTTGCTTGTGTCCTCACAAACAACTACGCCGTTGCTTGTGCCTCA
>JALONJ010000642.1 GCA_025455045.1 Microscillaceae bacterium
CTAAAGCGTTGATTATCAAAAGTTTCAGATTCTTCGCTTCGCTCAGAATGACAAAATTGTCGTTTTTTTTTCTTCATTCCTGAAAAGTGGTGAAGAACCTATAAAAATAGAACTTTTCAAACCCAATTATCGGCGATATAACAAAATGGTTAGGAACAAGCATCAAATAATGTAAACGATAACTTTTGTTAGAATATTGATTTTCAAGGGCTTACAAAATTATTCACGCTACCTTATTCACTATTCATTCCTTATACAATTACCGATTCAACTTTTATTTTTTGATTTACAAAAATAAACCAAAAAAAAAGTAAAAAGCCAAATTTGTAGGCTTTCTTTGTATTTTATCAAATCAATCCAATTAAAAATTGTTTTAATCTTATGTCTATAGCCTTGATAGTGGCAGTAGCCCAAAATGGAGTGATTGGTGGCGACAATCGCCTGCTTTGGCATTTGCCCGATGACCTCAAAAATTTCAAACGCCTTACGACCGGCAAAACTGTGGTAATGGGGCGCAAAACCTATGAGTCGATTGGCAAGCCTTTGCCCAATCGACAAAATGTAATTTTGAGCAAACAGCCTGATTATCAGCCGTTTGGCACAGTGGTTTTGCCCGGTATGCCCGAACTCGAAATCTATTGTCAAAAAGAACTTTTGCCCGACGAAGAGCTTTTTGTCATTGGTGGAGGCGAAATTTATGCACTTTTTTTGCCCTTAGCTTCTAAAATTTATTTGACGCAAGTGCATACTCAGGTGGCGGGCGATACTTATTTTCCGGCTTTAAGTCCTGAGGATTGGCAAATTATCGAGCAAACTAATTACCAAGCCAATGAAAAAAATGATTTTGATTTCTCAATCATTGAAATGGTACGAGTTTGAGATGGGTATGGTTGGCATAGAAATTAGGAATTAATAATTAGAAATTAGGAATTACATAAATACTTGATTATCAATTAGTTATGATTTGCAAATGTGTACCTTATTTTGTAATCATTCCATAGGCACAAAATCAATTCATTATCATAGCTTGTGCGCTTCTGGGGCATTAGCAAACTCTCTCCGCCGAGGCAGAAGATTTGGAAGGCTTCATTAGCCCTCTACTTAAGGCTAAGAGGCATCTTTTTGAGCATATCACAAGTTTAATTATTTTTTTGATATTTTTGAAGGGATAGAGCCGATAGGTTTTTCTAATCAATTTATAAATATCTGATTATCAAGTATTTATGAATATATTATCAATACATTTACCATTTAGCAAAAACATTGCAATTCAATAGTGTGTTGGACACAATATTTACAAAGTTTATGAAGGCAAATTATATTACTCCTTGGCTGACAGCTTTTCGTTTGCGTACCCTGCCTTTGGCATTAGCGGGTATAGGTATGGGCAGTTTTTTGGCGGCTAGTTTTGGGGCATTTCGTTGGCAGGTGTTGGTTTTGTGCGCTTTGACGGCTATTTTTTTGCAAATTCTCTCCAATTTAGCCAACGACTACGGCGATTTTGTTCACGGGGCCGATAGTGCAACTCGCCAAGGTCCTTCGCGGATGGTGCAAAGCGGGCAAATTTCTCCGGCGGCTATGCGCCGAGCCATTACTTGGCTGGTTGTATTGTCTTTGGCTTCGGGCTTAGGTTTACTGTTTTGGGCGATTGACTCTTGGCAATCATTTTGGTTTTTTTTGGGTTTGGGTGTGTTATCCATTGTGGCGGCTATTACTTATACCGCCGGTAGTCGCCCTTATGGTTATATGGGCTTGGGCGATATTTCGGTGTTTATCTTTTTTGGTTTGGTAGCCGTATTGGGTACATTTTACTTACACAGTCGGCAGTTTCAGGTATGGTTGTTGTTGCCGGCGGCGAGCTGCGGCTTGTTTGCCACTGCGGTATTGAATATCAATAATATTCGAGATATAGACTCTGACCGCGAAGCCGGAAAACTCTCAATTCCGGTGCGTTGGGGGCGCAAACGAGCCGTATGGTATCACATTGGTTTATTGGTTTTGGGGGTAGTGTGCGCGCTGGTGTATGTGTGGGGCAATTATAGTCATTGGCTACAATTTTTGTTTTTGATTACAGTTCCTTTGTTTTGGCGCAATGCCCAAGCCATAGCTACGCATACCGAAGCCCAAGCCATTGACCCCTATCTCAAACAAATGGCACTCAGCACTTTGTTGTTTGTCATTAGTTTTGGGCTTGGCAACTTGTGGTAAACCTAGAAACCAAGCCTCGAACAAAGATGATACAAAAGCGAAAAATTCGCTAAATGAATGAATTGACAAAAGTTTTCCGCTTTCCAAAGCCCATTAAGCCTACAATACATCTCTGATTTCGGCTACTTTGTCAAAGACCGATTTGGCAAACGGACAAAGGGGCAGAATCTTGAGATTGTTTTGGCGGGCATAATCTACCGCCGCCAAGAGCATTTTTTTGCCCACCCCTTGTCCGGCGAGTTGGTCTGAGACTTCGGTATGGTCAATAATCATTTTATTAGTACCTGCCATTGAGTAAGTCATTTCGGCAAGTGGAGCTTGTTCGGCTCCGGCGACAAAAAAAGAGCCTTTGTGTCCGTTTTGTTGATGTTCGATTTGCATTGGAGGGTTAATTTTTTAGTTTGAAATAAATAAAAAAATGGAATTATCGGTTTAATGGGTATTTTGCCTCATAAACCTTTTTGTCATTCCGACCCGCCAGAGGCGCGGGAGGAATCTTAACTTTGAGTAGAGACCAGCTAAGATTCCTCGCTTTGCCCGGAATGACAACACGCCCAATTAACCAATAATTCCGTAAAAAATCAGAAATTATGAATTATTAAATTGTATAAACACCTGATTATCAATTAGTTATACAAATAATTAGGTTCTTCACCACTTTTCAGGAATGAAAAAAATTTCTTTGTCATTCTGAGCAAAGCGAAGAATCTAAAGCGTTGATTATCAAGAGTTTCAGATTCTTCATTTTATCCAAAGCGGCTTTGAGCAAATTGCTTACTTCCAAATCTTCGGGAAAAGTTGCCAACACGTGCGAAAAATCGGAAACAGCCTCGGGGTATTTTTTCAATCCCTGATGTGCCAAACCTCGATAATAATAGACCATTACTTGGTCTTTGTCGGCTTTGATGACTCGATTACAGTCTTCAATCGCCTTTTCATATTCTTTGTTTGAAGCCAAATAAAGCGCGCGGTCAGCCCAATAATCCAGGTTTTCGGGGGCAAGTTTGAGGGCGGCGTTGATATTTTGAATGGCGGCAGTAAAATCATCCAATTGAAATTGAACATTTGCCAAGTCGCTCCAGTAGCTTGGCTCGTATTGATTGAGTTCGAGGGCTTTTTCCAATTGAATTTTAGCTTCATTAAAATTGCCTAAAGCATTGAAAACCAAGCTTTTGATATAAAAATCCCGTTCTGGCACTCGCCCTTTGTTCAAACGCTCGGCTTTTTGCAAATCTTGCAAAGCGGGCTGATATTGGGTAAGCATCGCCCGCACCGTTCCGCGCAAGGTATGCGTAAAAGAATGTAAAGAATCAATTTTGAGGGCTTTGTTGATTTCTTTGAGGGCTAGGTTGGTATCGCCTGCACTGATAAACTCTTCGGTACGGTCTTGGTAGCCTTTGACTCGTACACTATCTAAGGTTTTGCTTTTCTGGCTCATTTTCAATAAGTTATAAGCATCACCCAAAAGATTGAGCGGATTGCCGTAGCGGTCTTTCTGAAAAGCAATTTCGGGCAATAAATAACAAGCTTTTAAATAATCCTTTTCGGCATCTAAGAGGTTTTTGAGTTTGGCTCTGACCACAGCTCGGTCATAAAAGGCTTTGGCACTCAATTCATTTTCGGCATCGTACAAGACAATGGCACTATCGAGGTCGTTTTGTGCTTCTTTGAGTTTGTTTAACAAAAACTTGGTGCGCCCGCGATAGTAGTAAATATCACCACTTTGGGGTTTTTCGGGCAAATCAAAGTAAAAAAGCGCGTCTTGATACTTGCGTTGTTCGTAATACGCCAAACCCCAGTGATAAAAATCATCGACCTGAAAATCAATGTTACGTTTTTGCAAGTCCTCAAAAATTGCGATAGACTCTTTGTATTTTTTTTGTGCCAATAAAATAATTGCCTTCAGGCGTTGGCTGTCAATGTCCTTGGGGTCAATGGCTTGGCAAATATTGATGTCTTGCATAGCCGCCTCGTATTTGCGTTGTTGATAATAAGTATAAGCTCGATAATAATGCGCAAAAAGGTCTTTGGGCTTGATTTTGAGCGATTTATGCAAATAAATCAGCGCGTCATCGTACAAATCCATCACAAAATACAAGCTACCAAGCGCGTTCAAAACCTCCACATTGCTGGTGTCGCGCTGATAGGCTTCCATATAATCGGCTTCGGCATCTTCATATTGTTCAAGGGCAACTTTGGCTTGCCCACGATACAAATAAAGCAAAGTATCTTCGGGATAAAGCAACAAAAGCAAGTCATAATCGCGCAAAGCGGCATTATACTCGGCATCTTGCATTCGATAGTAGCTTCGGGCATACAAAGCATCATAATAAGTAGGATTGATACCGATGGCTTTGTTGAGTAGCTCGTAGCCTTCTTTGGGTTTATTTTCATTAAAAAAATTGATAGCTTGTTTGTAGGCTTGCTCATAGTCGGGCAGTTTTTTATCTTCTAAGGTTTGTGCCTGTGTAGATAAAGTACTGATTATGAATAAGTTAAATAAAAATGATTTGAATAGAAAATAGCTTTTTTTCATTGTCGTTTTATGATGATAGGTCAAAAATAAGCAAGGATTATCAATTCTAAAATTATGCCACAAGAATATCAAAACCTTCATAGCCAAGCCTTTGATTATCAAATATTTATACAATTAAATTATTTAGCGTTTTGTTTAAATCTTGTAGCAAGAATTGATTGGTTTATCATACTTTTTGAAACACCAGCAGTATTTGAATTAATTTTTGTTCCTTCATTCAATCCAACACTTTCATTTGATTCTTTTATTTTCAAATAATTTTTATCAAAAATACAAAACTGATAGTCAAACTTTTGAATATAGGTTCTTCACCACTTTTCAGGAATGAGAATTTTTTTTCTGAAATTTATCAATTTCAGTGATTCTGAGCATTAATGAACCAAGCGATAGCTTGGTGA
>JALONJ010000643.1 GCA_025455045.1 Microscillaceae bacterium
CACAATGATTGCCAAGACAAAAGCCGGAGTAGAAATGCCTAATACTGAGAGGGTTACGAGCGAATAATCGACCCAAGTATTTTGGCGTAGGGCGGCAACAATCCCAAAAACCACTCCAAAAAAAGTCGCAAAAAACATAGCAGTAATTGCCAAAACCAATGTGCCGCCAATGTCTTCGTACAATATTTCATCTACCCTTTTGTTGCTCAAATAAGAACGGCGCATATAGGGGCGTTTCAAAACCAAGACATTATCGCCCATATAAATCAAAGTAAAATAATTATATTTTTGCTGCGCTTCGGGGCTGGCATTGTGAATGGCAAGGGGCGATAAATCATTCAAATAATACAACAATTGTGTCGTAAGTGGTTGGTCAAGTCCTAGCTCGGCAGTAATGATTTTGCGGGTTTGTTCATCGCCTTTGCCTCCGGTAATGGTAGTTACAGGGTCGCCGGGCAACACAAAAAAGAGTAAAAATATGACAATAATTACCCCAAAAACCACCAAAAAACCATATCCCAAGCGGCGTAGAATGAATATCAACATTGAATTTTAATATTTTTCAGATTCTAAATTTGCAAACAGTAATCAAATACCTATTCAGTTTGCAAATTACAAATTAAATACCGAATCCACCGAAAATTGCTTGAAAATTTCGATGGCTTATCTTTTATTTCTTGCAATGCTTGACAATCTGCGCGGCAATTCATTTATTTTAAAGATTTTTCAGCACTTTTCAGGAAAATTGTAACGCAGGCTGTCTAGCCTGCCCGCGTAAATGCGTTTAGGCTTAGCATAAATCTAGAATTTCCTCAAAATGAGTAAAGAAGTAATTTGAATATATAACTAATTGATTATCAATTAATTAACTTAAAATAAATATAACTTCATTTTGTTATTCCAAAAACAAAAGCCATTCTTTTTCAATTGCTCGTTTGTTATTATTTTGTTAAATTTTTAAAATTTTAAAACTATAAAGTTCAATATTTACTAATTTTGGGCGCAAATCCAAATATTCACACCCATGTATATCACAACTTCGGATATTGTTTAAGACACTAAACATATCTATTTTTTTCCTCCCTTAGTTTTTCCAAACTTATATTTTATGCTTTTGGGATTCATAAGCAATTGATTGTCAATTGTTTAATGATTCTTGGTCTGATTATCAATTGGTCTAAACCTACTGATTGATGATTTAATTCGGTTTGATTTTGCCACAAAATCACCCTGCTTGAGCTATGGCTTGGCGGGAAGGGTTTTGTTTCAATCAAAATTTGCCATCATAACCCCATTTTTTTAATTATGACTCAGGTTAGTACAATTTCTGAAAACAAAATTTCTAAATTTTTTCGCCTCACCAAGCAAGCCCTCCGAGGTGAAGAGCAAGATTATACCCAGGGCAGTATTCGACGCGCCGTTTATTTGTTGGCTTTGCCAATGATTCTAGAGATGATTATGGAAAGTGTATTTGCCCTCGTTGATTTATTTTTTGTAAATCGCTTGGGTGTACACGCTACCTCTACTGTAGGCTTGACCGAAAGCGTATTGACGCTCGTGTATTCGGTAGCCATTGGCTTGAGTGCCGGAGCTACGGCAATGGTAGCGCGGCGGATTGGTGAAAAAAATCCCGAAGGGGCAGCCCGCGCCGCCGCACAAGCCATTGTATTGTCGTTGTCTGTTACCTTGATTATCAGCGTATTAGGAGCAATATATGCCCCCAACATTTTGCAAATGATGGGAGCCGAAGCTCCGGCAATTGCGATGGGTACAAACTATACGCGGATTATGTTTGGCGGGTCGGCGGTTATCATTTTGTTATTTCTTATCAATGGAATTTTTCGCGGAGCCGGTGATGCTTCTATTGCGATGCGAAGCTTGTGGCTGGCAAATATTTGCAACATCATTCTTTGCCCGATTTTGATTAATGGTTTTTGGTTTATTCCGGCATTTGGCTTAACCGGGGCGGCTATTGCCACTACGATTGGGCGCGGCACGGGAGTACTGTATCAAATGTACCACTTGTTCAAAGGCAAAGGAATGTTGAAGGTGCGACTGGTGCATTTTGGCTGGGACAAACCCCTCATTGGTCACCTTTTAAACATAGCTTATCCGGCAACTATCCAATTTATCATTGCTTCGGCAAGTTGGATTTTTTTGGCGGCAATGGTAGCCGAGGGCGGAAGTCACGCTTCGGCGGGTTATCAAACCGCCATACGGATTATTATGTTTTTTATTTTGCCCGCTTGGGGCTTGAGCAATGCCGCCGCTACGCTAGTTGGGCAAAACTTAGGTGCCAAACAACCCGACCGAGCCGAAAAGAGTGTGTTACAAACCGCCCGATACAATGCTATATTTATGGCAATTGCTACGGTCTTGTTTTTGGTAGGTGCGCCTTGGCTGATAGGCTTTTTTACGCCGGCTCACGAAACCGAGCAAATTCGCTACGCAATGAGTGCGATGCGGTACATTAGTTCGGCATACATTTTTTATGGAATTGGAATGGTGCTTACCCAAGCCTTCAATGGTGCCGGCGATACCCGCACGCCTACTTTGATTAGTATTGGCGGTTTTTGGGTGTTTCAAATTCCCTTAGCGTATTGTTTGGTTTATTATTTCAATTTGGGTCCGTTTGGCGTATTTATCGCCATACCGATTGCCGAAACTGCCATAGCCATTGCCAGTTATATTTTGTTTAAAAGAGGCAAATGGAAAGAGGTGGTGGTATAAGTTGTTAAATAAAGTTAGTTTATGCAAATCTTATAAGGTTTTAAAAAAACCTTATAAGATTTTATTTAAGAAGTTGTTGTCAAAATTAATATAAACATCTGTAAATCAAGTGCTTACGCAGATTTTATGGTTCTTCACCACTTTTCAGGAATTGCCTTTGGCAATCCCTCTCGCTTTGTCATTCTGAGCGAAGCGAAGAATCTGAAACTCTTGATAATCA
>JALONJ010000181.1 GCA_025455045.1 Microscillaceae bacterium
CAATTTTATTTTAAACATAATTTATAATTTATCGAAAAAATGTATTTTTTACATTATAATTATTTGATTATCAATTAGTTATAAAAATATTCACGTTAAAATAAATAAAAGCATTTAAGTATTTAGGATAATCAAACCATAACTCATTGATAATCAATTGCTTAATAAATTATCAGGTTTTTGAAATCTAAACAGAAAGTTAAATACGACAATTTTTAAAACTAAAACTTGTCAAAGTCTGTCATTTTGTCCTAATTTTGTTAAAAAAAGTTAATTCAATAATTTGGTATATCAATTGAAACTAATTTTGTAGTTTTAACATTAGTAATCAAAAAAACAACATATAATCTTTGTCAAAATGATGAATAAACAAAATTTGCTTCCTTTGGCACTTGTAGCTGTACTAAGCAGTGCGTTTACCTTTGGCATTTTTAAATGGAGTGGTATGGCAGGCAATCAAGTAGTGTTGCAACAAGTAGCCCCCAATAATCAATCGGAAAACTTAGCCAAACTTGCCAAAAAAGACAACCTTAGCAAGCCCAACTTACCGGCTGATTTTGTGGAAATTGCCGAAAAAGCTACCGCTAGTGTGGTACACATCCACGCTAAACACAGTAGCAATCGTACCGCCCAAAGACGCGGGCAAGACGAAATTCCCGATATGTTTAAAGAGTTTTTTGGCGATGATATGCTTCGCCAATTTCGAGGTGGTCCGCAAGGCGGTGGCGAAGCTTCGGGTTCGGGCGTAATTGTAAGCCAAGACGGTTACATTGTTACCAACAACCACGTAGTAGCCGATGCCACCGAAGTAGAAGTAGTATTGAGCGACAAAAAAACGTATAAAGCCGAAGTAATCGGTACTGCCCCAACTGTAGATTTGGCGGTTATTCGCATCAAAGAGCGTAGCCTGCCCAATATGATTTTTGGCAACTCCGATGAGGTAAAAGTAGGTGAGTGGGTATTGGCAGTAGGCAACCCTTTCAATTTGGAATCAACCGTTACGGCTGGAATTGTGAGTGCCAAAGGGCGCAATCTCAATATTTTGCGCGACAAAGGGGCTGATGCCATTGAGTCGTTTATTCAAACCGATGCGGCTGTCAATCCGGGCAATAGCGGCGGAGCTTTAATCAATACCAAAGGTGAGCTAATCGGTATCAATACCGCCATTGCTACGCCTACCGGCACGTATGCGGGCTATTCGTTTGCTGTGCCTGCCAACATTGTGATTAAAGTAATGAAAGATTTGATTGAATACGGCTCTTTGCAAAGAGGCTATTTAGGCATTAATATTCAAGAATTTAATGGCAAATTTGCCGAAGAAAAAGGCATCAAAGACCTGAGCGAGGGCGTGTACGTTGCCGGCGTAAATCCGGGGAGTGCCGCCGCCGATGCCGGTATCAAGGAGGGGGATATAATTATTGGAATGGACGGCAAAAAAATCAAATCCAGTCCCGAATTGCTAGGCGAAATTGCTCGCCGCCGCCCGGGAGATAAAGTGCAATTGGAAATTGTCAGAAACAACAAAAAGCAAACTTTCAATGTGTTTTTGAAGGGCAAAGAAGGTAGCCAAGAGTTGAGCAAACGCCCCGAAGGTGATGATGTGTTGCGCAACTTGGGCGGTACACTTGGCGAAGTAAGCAGTGCCGAAAAAACCCAATTGCGAATCCAAGGCGGAGCAAAAATCAAACAAGTAACGGGCGGCAAATTGCGCCGTGCCGGTATTCAAGATGGTTTTATTGTAACCCGAATGAACGGGCAAGCCATTAAATCGGTTGATGATTTTGTCAAAAAATTGGAGAGTATTCCGGCGGGCGATGATGTGCTTTTGCGTGGTAAATACCCCGATAGTGATGAGGAATATTATTACGGATTTGCCAAATAACTTGCTGGGTAATACCTTGATTATCAAATAATTGTCTAAATAAAAAAAGCCTCAAAAACTGAGTTTTTTGAGGCTTTTTGTTTATTTTTAAATTTGATTTTTAGATATTTGTTAAATAATTTTTGGGGTTTAGCCAATTATTAAAAATAATCGGTTAATTTGGTTGTCAAAAATAAAATATTTGCTAATTGTCTAATTATCAAAACTTTATGAATTTGCTTCGGTTTTTTTATTAATGTAAGCCCAAAACGAAGCAATAGTACCTTAAAAAGATATATTCGTCAGTTATTGGTATTGTCAAGACTGCGAAAATTAAGTACTGAAACCCAAAAAGAAGTAAATACAATGATTACTTACAACCTTGAAGAAGATGCTTTGTATCAAGAAGGTCTGAAGAAAGGTATTGAGAAAACAATTTCAAAATGCTTGACAAGGGAATATTTGAACCGGCAGAAATCGCCGACATTGCCGAAGTTTCAGTGGAATATGTCAAAAAAATTCAACGGCGTTTACAAGAAAAATAAACTTAGGCTTGAACCCAATTTATTTTATAAATAATTGATAATCAATCAGCTAAAATCAAATTGACCTCGAAATAATTTTATATATTAGAACTTTAGATTTTTTTAAATTAAGATATGGCAACCCTACAATTTAGTCCCGAAGGTGCATTGGTCAATCGCCAAGACAATGGTATGGACAAGGTGTTTATTGGCAATCAAGAAGTACCTTTTATTTCGGCTTCGCAATTGCAACAATACGCCGCCACCATTTATTCCGAATCTTCTTTTTTAGGTTTGGTACAACAAATAGCCCCCAACAATCCGCAACGTGAAATGCAACGCGAGACCTTGGCCATCGCCTATACAATGTATAACTACGCAATGGCAAAAGGTGCGGCTTTTCGCCGCGCCGGGCGTACTTACGGACTCAATGACCTGCTTAAAGACAGTAGCTATACCAAGGGCATCACCAGCCCCGCGCACGATGAGTATTTTACTACCGGCGGCGACGAGACTCGGCGTAGAATGGCAACTCTAGCCGTGATTCGCCTCTTTACCAAGCAGTTGGGCGATTTGCAAGATGTGGTACAAAACCTTCAAGGGGCTTGTTATTGGGATGGCAACGATTTGTTTCGCCTTTATACCAATCACTACCGTGCCAAGCAAGGTTTTGAGCTATCCAATCCGGCGCACGGCTCTATTTATCAAAATGTAACAGTGATTCGCAATACCCAAATTATCAATACTTGCCCCGCTCAAGACCCCAAAATCTCGGCTAAACGACAATTTACTTTTATGTCCACCATCACGTTGGGCGGTACGATATTTTTCAAATTGCACCCGCAAGCCACCGCACAGGGGATTACTTGGTAAGTTCGTTTATTGCGGGTGCATTTCAAATTTACCACCTATAGCCCTCTCCTTCGGAGAGGGAAGGGTGAGGCAAAAGAAACGCGTAAATTTGAAATGCACCCTTTATTGCCGACTATAGGGCTGATGATTGGGAGTCCGATTTTTCAAATCAACAAAAATATTTGATTTGAAAAATTGGACTTTTGTTTAGGAATGAGCCGAGAAACAAACGGCATTTATCAAAGTATAATTAACCAATACTTCGGATAGTTTCTAGTTCCGAGTTATTTACTAAGCATCTGATAATCAGCTCGTTACATAAAATATTTAAAATAGCATAACTAGCTGATAATCAATTACTTACAAAAACTATCCGAAGTATTGATATTTATAATTTTTAATTCCCAATTCCTCAACTTGTTTACTTTATTTTTGAATCATTATTTATTTTTATTCAAATGAGCGAATTTCAAATATATCAATTTAGAGCCATAGACCGCCCTTTGACCGACCAAGAGCGAGCCGAGGTCAGCTCTTGGTCAAGCCGAACCCGTGCGAGTAGTTATGGGGCAGATTTTACTTATTCTTATGGCGACTTTCCCAAAGACGAAGAAGCCGCAGTTGAGCAGTATTTTGATTTGATGCTCTACCTAGCCAACTGGGGAACTCGCAAACTCATCTTGCGATTTCCTCTCAATTCTATCGATGCCAAAGCCATTCGCCAATACACTTACCAAAGTGATTGGAGTGAAATAAGTTTGCAAAAACGCCGCGATTGTTATTTGCTGACACTTAGTTTTGGTGAGGAAGGTGGAAGTGATTGGCTTGATGAAAGCGAGTTTTCGGTTGATAAATTTAATGATTTGCGACAAGCCATCATCAACGGCGACTATCGGGGTTTGTATATTTTATGGGTTGACTTTTGCCTAGCCGAACAAGAATATGAGGGCGAGGCCGAAGATGAGTACGAGGAGGAAGATGAACAAGCCTCGTCAAATCAGCCCGAAATTCCGGCAAATATGCCTAAGATATTGCCTAAATATAGCCCTTTGATTGATTTTTTTCAAATCAGCCAAGACTTGGTAACTGTATTGCAAACTTTGGGGGGCGAAGCCGATGCGCAGGCAATAGATTATCCAACTTTGTTGAGCCAGCTCAGTGAAAAAGAAAAAGAAAAATTTTTACTCCGTTTTTTGCAGGAAGAACCTCAGTTGTTGAGTACACTAAAAAAACAATTGATTAGTATGCTTTCGGGTAAGAAACAGCAAAAACAAGTAAGCCCTAATTTAAAAACCTTCAATGAATTGATTGACGAAGCGAAAAGTATTCGTTTAAAAAATGAAGAAAATGCTCGACAAGCCGCCCATCGCAAAAAAATGAATGAATTGAAGCCAAAAAAACTAAAGCTTTGGCAACAAGTTGAATTAGAGATTGACTTAAAAAATGCTTCGGGTTATAATCGGGCAGTCGAGATTTTGAAAGATTTGAAACAATTGGCTCTCTTTGAAGATGAGATGGAAGGTTTTAAAGCCAACCTGACCTATCTCAAAAGTAAATACAGCCGCTCTGCCAGCTTGATGGATAGATTTAAAAAAGCAGGTCTGGAATAGGCTGGTTTGAAGAAATTTTTATAATTAATTGATAATCAATTAGTTGCAAAAATAAATTCAAAAAAACCAAACCTAAAACTATCAACGCAAAACAATAAAAATAACCTCAAAATGATGAACCCACAAGCCCGCATTGCCGAACTAACCGAAAAACTGAATTATTACAATCTAATGTATTATCAAAAACATATTTCAGTTGTGTCGGATTATGAATTTGATATGCTTCTGGAAGAATTGAACCAATTGGAAGCGGATTATCCGCAATTCAAACTGCCCGATTCGCCCACTCAGCGCGTAGGTGGGACAGTTACCAAAGATTTTCCGACCATTGTCCACAAATATCCAATGCTTTCGTTAGGCAATACCTATTCGGAAGAAGAATTGCAAGAATTTGACAAACGCATCAAAAAGATATTGCAAGACGAAGACATTGATTTGAATACTTTGGAATATATCTGTGAATTAAAATTTGACGGCGTTTCGATGAGTCTTACCTATCAAAACGGGGTCTTGATGACTGGGGCTACACGTGGAGATGGCGTGCAAGGCGATGATGTAACCCCCAATGTAAAAACCATCAAAACGATTCCTTTGCGGGTCAATCAGCCCAACATTCCGGCTGAATTTGAAGTGCGGGGCGAAGTTTTTATGGCGAATAAAGTATTTGAAGAACTCAACCGCGAGCGCGAAGAAATCGGTTTGGAAGCCTATGCCAACCCGCGCAATACCGCTTCCGGCACTTTGAAACTACAGGATTCAGCCGAAGTAGCGCGCCGCAAACTAGATGCGTTTATTTATTTTTTGTATGGCGAAAATTTGCCCTACCAAACCCACGAAGAAGCTGTCAGAACATTGGCAAATTGGGGTTTCAATGTATCGCCCACTTACCAAAAGTGCAAAAACATTGAGGAAG
This sequence comes from Microscillaceae bacterium, assembly GCA_025455045.1. Lineage (GTDB taxonomy): Bacteria > Bacteroidota > Bacteroidia > Cytophagales > Microscillaceae > JALONJ01. The sequence continues at coordinate 5,761 of JALONJ010000181.1, forward strand.
TGATGCAATACATTCATCATTGGGACAAAGAACGCAAAAACCTGCCCCTTGAAACCGATGGAGTAGTGATTAAAGTGAATAGTTTTGCCCAGCAACGCGCTTTGGGTTTTACTTCTAAAAGCCCGCGTTGGGCTATTGCTTATAAATACAAAGCCGAAAGTGTTTCAACTACTTTATTATCAGTTACTTACCAAGTGGGGCGCACCGGAGCTATCACGCCGGTAGCGGAGCTAAAGCCGATTTTATTAGCCGGAACGACCGTCAAACGCGCTTCTTTGCACAATGCCAACGAAATTGAGCGTTTGGGCTTGCGTATTGGCGATGTAGTTTTTGTGGAAAAAGGCGGGGAGATTATCCCCAAAGTTACGGGCTATGATGCCACCAAACGCGCCACCAATAGCCAAGTGTTGGTTTACATCACGCATTGCCCCGAATGTAATACCCAACTCATTCGCAAAGACGGCGAAGCCCAACACTACTGCCCCAATGTTCAAGGCTGCCCGCCGCAAATTCGTGGCCGATTGGAGCATTTTATCGGGCGCAAAGCAATGGATATTGAAAGTTTGGGCGAAGGCAAAATTGAACTTTTGTTCGAGAAAGGTTTGGTAAGCTCCATTGAGCATTTTTATAGCCTTACTTATCAGCAATTGTTTGGTTTAGAAAAAGTAATTACTGACCCCGACACCGGCAAATCCAAAAAAGTTGGGTTTAAAGAAAAAACGGTTGAGAATATTCTTGCCGCCCTCGAAAAATCGAAACAAGTACCGTTTGCGCGGGTATTATTTGCTATCGGAATTCGATTTGTGGGCGAAACCGTAGCCAAAAAACTCGCCGACCATTTCCAAAACATCGATAATATTGCTAAAGCAACTTTGGAAGAACTGACCCAAGTGCCGGATATTGGCGGTAGAATTGCCGAAAGCGTGGTTGATTTTTTCAAAGATACTGACAATCAGGCAGTTATAGACAAACTCAAACAAGCCGGATTGCAGTTTGAAGTCAAATCGCAAGATACCAAAGTCGCGTTAAGCACCAAATTAGCCGGTAAAAACTTGCTTTATTCGGGTTCATTCAAAAAAATGAGTCGGGAACAATTGGAAGAAAAAATCATTGCCCACGGTGGCAAAATAGCATCTTCGGTTTCCAAAAACTTAGATTATTTGATTGTGGGCGAAAATATGGGACCTTCTAAACTCGAGAAAGCCCAAAAACTCAATATCACAATGATTTCGGAAGATGAGTTTTTACAACTAATTGATGAAGATGGGCAAACTACGACTCAATCGAACCCTAGCAAACCCCAAGCCGGCGTGCAAGGTAGTTTGTTTTAAGTCTGAAGAAAGTTTTTTTTAAGATTCGCTTGTTCTTACCCAAGATAGGCTGGCAATTTTAAAAAAAAGTATTTGGGCTAACTAATTGATAATCATAAATTTACAAGACAAATGGTGATAAAAAAATCCCAAAGCAAACAAAATTTGCTTTGGGATTTTATATAATCAACCAATCATTTACCAAAGGCGAAAATCGGTCGGTTGATTACAATTTTATCGTTCAATTTGTTTATTATCCGAAGTCAGGGCTTTAAAACCTACGTACACCCCACCGGCAATCAATCCCCAAAAAATAATTTTGCCAATCAATCCTACGACAAATTTCCACGTGAAGCCGATTAGCAATACTACAGCCACTATCTTGATTATATCACTTGTTTTCATAGGTTTAAAAAAAGTTTAATTATATATCTAATGTAAGGTTTAATACGGACAAAACCAAACAAAGATTGGTTTTTGTTGCAAAATAAAGTTTATTTTTTGTTTCAATTTGATAAAAACAAAAAAGCTGAAATTACTTGCGTAAATTCAGCTTTTGCGAGGTCGCGAGCGGATTCGAACCGCTGTACGAGCTTTTGCAGAGCTCTGCCTAGCCACTCGGCCACACGACCTTAAATCGGATTGCAAATGTAAATTATTTTGACCAAATACACAATAGTTTATTGTTAATCTTTAGCTAAAAAACGCGGTATTGAATAACGAAACACAAAAAACCAACAAGTCAATCAGCTAATCTATTGATTATCAATCATTTATATTTTTACAAAAAAATAAGCTCGGCAAACTTTTGCCGAGCTTAAGCTATTTAGCATTATTTTGAAAGCAGTAATAATCAGAAGATTGATTTATAATCAATTGACAAACAAGCGATTAAATAATCCATCTTTGATGATATGCTTCGCAAATTATTCTTTGTTCATTTGCTCTTTCAACGACGATAGAGCTTCCAAATCGCCCAAAGTCGCTTTGTCTTCGGCTACTTTTTCGGTAACTTCGGCTGTTTCAGCTTTCTTGCCGCCTTTTTTGCCGCCATCTTTTTTAGGTTGCTCACTTACTACATCTTTGTCTTTGTAAGTTTTGGTATGAGAAAGCGTAATTCTTTTCTCATCTTTCAAAAACTCGGTAACTACAAAGTCAAGTGCTTCACCTACTTCGGGGTCGCCGCCTTGTTCTTTGGTAAGGGCTTTGACAGGGCAGAAACCTTCAATTCCGTAAGGTAATTCAAGAATTGCGCCTTTATCGTTTTTGTTGAGTACAGTACAACGGTGGATTGAACCCACGGTAAAGATGGTCTCGAAAGTATCCCAAGGATTTTGTTCTAAGTGTTTGTGGCTCAATGCTAAGCGTTTATTTTCAACGTCTAACTCCATTACCACTACTTCCAACTCATCGCTTACTTTTACAAACTCCGAAGGGTGTTTGATTTTTTTGGTCCAAGAAAGGTCAGACACGTGAACCAAACCATCGATGCCTTCTTCCAACTCGAGGAATAAACCAAAAGTAGTCAAATTACGCACCGTTCCTTTGTGGCGAGTGCCTAGGGCGTATTTGGTAGTAAGGTCGGCACGAGTCCAAGGGTCTTCAATCAATTGTTTGATACCCAACGACATTTTGCGCTCATCGCGGTCAATGGTCAATACAACCGCTTCGATTTCATCATTTACTTTCAAGAAATCTTGCGGATTGCGAAGGTGTTGCGACCACGACATTTCGGATACGTGAATCAAACCTTCTACTCCCGGAATTACCTCCAAGAAAGCTCCATAATCGGCAACATTGACAATCTTACCTTTTACGCGCGTGCCGATTTGGATTTCAGCCGCCAACGACTCCCAAGGGTGGGAAGTCAATTGTTTCATACCTAAAGAAATCCGTTTCTTGTCTTCGTCGAAGTCCAAAACTACGATATTTACTTTTTGGTCAAGTTTGAGCATTTCTTCTGGGTGGTTGATTCTACCCCAAGAAATGTCAGTAATATGCAATAGACCATCAACCCCGCCCAGATCAATGAATACCCCGAAGTTGGTCATATTTTTAATAACCCCTTCGAGTACTTGACCTTTTTCAAGGTTGTTCAGGATTTGTCCACGTTGTTCTTCAAGGTCTTTTTCAATCAATACTTTGTGCGAGACTACTACGTTATCATTGGCATAATTGATTTTGATAACCTTTACTTCCATTTTCTTGCCTACATAGATGTCAAAATCACGGATAGGCTTCACATCAATTTGTGAACCGGGCAAGAAAGCCTCTACGCCAAAGATATCCACAATCAAGCCACCTTTGGTACGGCGTTTTACCAAGCCTTCTACCACGATATCGTTATCGAGGGCTTTTTGAATGTTATCCCAAGCCGTCAAGATTTTGGCTTTTTTGCGCGACAAGATTAGTTGTCCGGCAGTGTCTTCCTGATTTTCAATAAACACTTCTACTACATCGCCGGGTTTCAAATCAGGCATATCCCTAAATTCAGACAAAGGAACCAAGCCATCTGATTTGAACCCAATGTTCAAAATTACATCTCGGTCAATAACTCCTACTACTATTCCTTTAACTACTTCTTTTTCAGATACTTGAGTTAAAGTATCAATATACATTTGTTCCATTTGAGCCTTTTCGTCGGCAGAGTATCCGGAACCGATACCACGTTTGGTTACTTTTTCCCAATCAAAATCTTGGTTAATACTCATATTTTTTTGTTGTTTGGCTCGCTTATACATCAAGCATTAGAGCCATTTGCTTGAAATTAGTTGTACCATTTGGCACATTTTTACTTACCCTCTTTCAATAACAAAGTAGGCTTTATAAAAATGAGTTGCAAAATTACAAAAAAATTTGTTTAGGCAAATAATTTATCGAAAAAATTAAGCCAATAAAGTCTTTTTAGGCGGGCTTCCGGCTTGCTGGTTTGTATGTAATATATTGATAATCAGAAGTTTGTATAAATTCATTCGTAAAACATTCCTATCCCCAAACTTTGAGGCTAAGATTTTCTATCGTAATTTGGAGCAAAATTGATGGTGGATTGCTTGGTAATCATAAACTGGAATGGAACGATTAATCAATTTGGTAAAATTTTATCAAAAATTCATAAATTACTGACTATCAAATATTTATACAAAAATATCACAGATGAAAAACGATAAAATCAAACAAGACAGAATCATTATGGGCATTGACCCCGGTACCAATCTAATGGGCTACGGATTGATTGGTGTGCAAGGCAAGAAAATGTCGGTAATCTGTTATGGAGCTATTAATTTGAGTAAATATAGCAATCAGGCTCTCAAATTAAAACGAATTTCGGAGCGAATGAGCGAACTGATTCAAGAGTACAAACCCGATGAAATGGCTCTGGAATCGCCTTTTTATGGCAAAAATATTCAAGTTGCCCTCAAACTGGGGCGGGCGCAAGGCGTGGCAATGGCGGCGGCTTTGGTCAAAGAGATTCCGATTACCGAATATGCCCCCCGCAAAGTCAAACAATCCGTAACCGGCAATGGCAATGCTTCGAAAGAACAAGTAGCGGCTATGTTGCAAAAATTATTGGAACTGAAAGAAGACAACATCGTAATAGATGCCACCGATGCCTTGGGAGTAGCGGTTTGTCATTTTTTTCAAACTGCGCACAGCACTCCCATTCAAGGCAAAGTATCGGGTTGGGAATCTTTTGTCAAAGGAAACCCCAATCGGGTAAAATAAGGAGATAGTGGAATAATCAGCAATTCCCACTGTATAAATTTTAAACTAATGTTTGGTTTTTAGAATATTTACAAACAGATTTTCTATAACTAATTGATAATGAAGTGATTATAAATACACTTTTTTTACAACTTTCTTTTTTCTTGATAAAAAAGAAACAACGAAATCAAGCAACCCTACACTATTCTGAATTTCGGAGCGAA
>JALONJ010000182.1 GCA_025455045.1 Microscillaceae bacterium
AGACCTAATGACCGAAAGCCAAAAAAATAGCGAATCCGGCAATTTGATTTATGACCGCGCCAAATTGCATTTTTTGGGGCAATTTCCCAGTATTTTGCCCATCGAGCAAGCCTACGTACATATCGGAATGTTTTTGGGTTGGATGCTAGAGAATGATTTGTATGGCGAAATTTTTGAGGACGAAGAAGCCCACCAAGTCTTGCGCTTCCAAAGCCGCGAAATCACCTGCTCCATTTTGAGTGCAATGTGGGACGGCTACCTCGAGGAAGATATGTTTAATGAAGAAGGCAACGAATTTTCGGTCTATTATTACCAAAGTGGTTGGTATCGCAAAGATTACCAAGAAGTGCTTGCCAACGACCTGCCCTCGATGTATCACGTGGAAGATACTTGGGAGAACTACGAAAAAATATCCGCCAAAATTACCGAGCGTTATCAAGAATGGAAAAAAGACCGTGAAGCAATTGTGGTATCGGCGGAGGTGTAATGAAGGCAGTTTACCCATTTTTTTTAACTGACATTCAGCTTATTCTCACCTTTTTTATCAGCTATTTGTCCGAAATCGTACAACCCAGTCATTTGTTATTCTTTGTAAGTTATTGATAATCAAGCTGTTATCAAATAAGGAATAAGATTTGCCTTTTCCTTTGCTACCATATAACTTAAATTTTTTTGTATAATGAATGATTTTTTGAGCCAAAAATTTCGATTTTATAGTTTTTGGGCAATGGTGTTTTTGGTGTTTGTCCACGGCTACAATTTACAAGATACCTACCTGCAACCGTGGTCAATTGTGCAAGAACCAATGACCTTTACCGCTTACTTTGAACATCTTTTTGCCAATGGGCTGTTGCGCTTTCGGATTCCGATTTTGTTTGCCATTTCGGGATATTTATTCGCCATTCACGATTACAAGCCCTATTCCGAGCGGGCTTATAAGCGATTGCGTACTTTGGGCTTACCTTATTTATTGTGGTCGGCAATTGCTTTGATTTTGACTTATTTTTTAGAAATGATACCGGCTTTTCGCGCCGGAATCCAAGCCAGTTGGCTTGCCGGAATCGACGAAAACCGCTTGCTTATTCATCAATACTATTGGTATGAAGTGCCTTTGCGCATTATTTTAGGGCCTATTCCTTTCCAATTGTGGTTTATTCGAGTTTTGTTGGTTTATTCATTGGCTTATCCGGCTTTGCGGTGGTTGGTGCTAAAATACCCCAAAATTTGGTTTCCAATTACGTTTTTTTTATGGTTTACCAATGCCTTTTTTTATTTTTTTGAAGGTGCAGGCTTATTGTTTTTTAGCTTGGGGATTTGGCTACAAAAAAATAATTTTGATATCGAGAAATCTCCCAAATACCTGCAAATTAGGCTATTATTGAGTATTTTTATCTTGGCAAGTTTGCTCAAAACTTACTTGGCATTTCAAGGGTTTGATTTTTTGTATGGGGCAAATCCATTCATATTATTGATTTTGTATCGCACGGTTGAGCTTTGCGGCTGTATTGGGGTGTGGTATGGTTGCGATGCTTGGGTGCGGTGGGGCGATCGTCAGGCTTGGCTCAAAGCCATCTTGCCTTTTTCGTTTATCATTTATGTATTTCACGTACCTATTTTGTACTATTTGATGGCAATGGCAAAAACCGCCTTTGGCTACTATCCTTATTATCGTTTGCTTACCTATTTAGGAGTTTCGGGCTTGGTAATAGCCTTGTCGATATTGCTGGGGTTTATCTTACGAAGTCTAATGCCCAAGTTTTATAGCCTATTGACCGGCGGGCGCGGGTTTTAAAAATGTGCAATGTGTAATATTGTAAATGATTGATTATCAATTATTTATACAATACCTATGAAAGTTTTTGACAACTCTTACTTTTGACAAACCCTTGATTATCAAGTATTAACAATATTGTAACCCAGCCTTTAGGCTGTGCCTCCCCCAGCCTAAAGGCTGTGTTACATACTTATTTGCCAAAAGTCAAAGATTATCAATCATTTACAAAAATATTTCTACACAATCAACACTATACACTCAATTTATTAGACTTACTACCCATTGATTATCAAATATTTACAAAATTTATTTAAAAATATATTATGTTACAAAATGGTATATTTATTAAATTTTCTCAAAAATCGTCTGCACCAAAGGTCTGACGATTTTTGAGAAAATTTGAGTATGCTAAGTAGCTGATAATCAGGAGGTAGCAAGTCTATTGTTTAGGACGGCGAAATAAATAACGAGTCAAGAAAATGCCGGTACTTTTGTCGGCACCATACGAAGCACTCGATACTTGAAACAAATCCCAACCATTGTCCGACATTTGTTCAATTTTTTTGGTGATTGCTAAGTCATTGTCTTTGATATTGCCAAAGTTAATCCCCACCATACTAAAAAAATTCTCCAATTTGGTGTCTTCCAACTGTCCGGCTTTGTCGGTAGCAATCATCCGCGAGCGACCCAAGCCGCCGGGTACAACCGACTCAATAGTCGTAATTTGTTGGTACTCATATTTTACTCTAAAAGGTGATTCTTGCGCAAATACACTTACCGAAAGCAATAAAGCCAAGAAAAAAAGCGGAAACATTCTTTTGGTCTGCATAAAAAATTAAAAGGTTTGTTTAAATGGTTAAATTAAATAATACTTGAACGAATTATTATCCTTAAAACGCATAAGCTAGGGCAAATGATTTTAAAAAATGCACTTTTATTGTTAAAAAATCTTAAAGCCTTCGTTTAATGATTCAAAATCAGTCATTTTGTCATTAAATTGCAAAATATAAATCATAATTCGGAAATTTTGTCATTAAAATTTGCCTTTTTTGCATATTTTTTACAATGGCAAAAAACTTGAAATCACCCTATACATACCGATTGAGGTTTCAATCATAAAAACCCAATCTTTAGGAAGTAAATTTCTTAATTGCCAAACAAAAGTGAATCATTACCGATGATTTACCATTGATTAAAGTTAAGAAATTCAATTTTTGAAAAATTTATAAAACAATATTTTAAACTTAAAAACCATTAATCTTATGTTTTTTACCCACAATTTCATCGCCGAACCAGCCGCTTATATTCACAATCAACGCCCTCACGGACAACGCTTTCCTTTGGTCAATGCCAAAGAAGACGAGCAAAACATTGTTTTGGAAGTGATAGCTCCGGGTCGCAAAAAAGAAAATTTCAAAATTGAGTTGAAAGACAATCTTTTGACTATTTCGTCAGAAGCCATTGAGACCGAAAAAAGCGAAAATTACCGCTTTACCGAGTTCAAATTAGTGCCTTTTAGCCGTACCTTTCGTTTGGTGTCGGAGGTAGAGGTGGAGCAAATTCAAGCCAATTATGTCGATGGTATTTTGTATGTGAGCCTGCCCAAAAAAGTACAAGAACCGGCTCGCTTGATTGAAGTAAAATAAATTTTGGCTTAGCTGTAGTTGGTTTACACAAATCTTATAAGGTTTTTGAAACCTTATAAGATTTAACTAGCTGATTATCAACATATTGACAAATAATATAGGTTCTTTCGTTAAGTTGATTTTTGAGTCCAAACCCTAAGGGTTTTTAAAACCCTTAGGGTTTGAATACTCTTGAAAAAGTACAATATATTTACCAAATTAACAACAGAACCATAGGGCGCATTTTAAATTTACGCATTTCTTTTGCCTCACCCTTGCCTCTCCGAAAGAGAGGGTTATAGGTAGTAAATTTGAAATGCACCCGAACCATACTATATTTGCTTATCAAGACTTCTTCTTCATCTTAGCACGCCACATTTCATTAAATGATTGAGGAGCTACTACCGGCAGGGCGCGGCGTTTGCCCCAAGTACCTTTAAAAAAGCGTTGAAAAATGTAGTTTTTGACCCTTCCACTCCAGCGATTGAGCCGGTGGCGTTTGAGCATAGTTCGCCGCCAAAGCTGAAAGCCGATTTTCTCGACCGTTGTATTTAAGCCTTCATTTACACTCTGAGCGCGGTTTTGTAGCAAAAGTAATGGCAAATCTATTTTTACCGGACATACTGAACCGCAAGCCCCACACAAAGAACTGGCATAACTGAGATGTTTAAACTCCTTCATTCCGTTGTAATGAGGACTGATAACTGAGCCTATCGGACCGCTATAAGTAGTCTGGTAGCTATGCCCGCCAATATTTTTGTAAACCGGACAGGCATTGAGGCAAGCTCCACAACGAATACAATTGAGGGATTGGCGTTTTTGGGCATCGGCGAGGAGTTCGGTTCTGCCGTTGTCGAGCAATATTACATACATTTCTTCGGGTCCATCGGGTTCTTCGGCTTGGCGCGCGCCGCTATATACCGAATTATAAATCGTAAGTCGTTGCCCTGTGCCACTGGTTGCCAACAAACTCCAAAACAAATCCAAATCTTGTAGTTTGGGAATAATTTTTTCAATGCCTACAATGGCAATGTGAGTCTTGGGAAAGGTGGTACTCAGGCGGGCATTGCCTTCATTTTCGGTAACGGCAACTCCGCCCACATCGGCAATCAAAAAATTGCCACCGGTAATGCCTATTTCGGCTTCGGTATATTTTTGGCGCAACATGCGCCTACAAGTAAGGGTAAGTTCGGTAGCATCATCGGTGGGTGGTACACCTAATTTTTCAGTAAATATTTGCGACACGTCTTGGCGACTGAGGTGCATTGCCGGAGTTACGATATGATAGGGTTTTTGATGCGCCAATTGCACAATGTATTCGCCCAAGTCGGTTTCTACATTCTCAATACCGCGCGCTTCGAGGTACTCATTTAGCCCGATTTCTTCGGTGGTCATTGATTTGGACTTGACCACCATTCGTGCTTTTTTGGCTTGAAAAATCGCCCAAACTTCGCGCAAAGCATCGGCGGCAGTTTCTGCCCATATTACTTTACCGCCTCGTTTTACAAAGTTTTGCTCAAACTCTAGCAGATACTGGTCTAAATGTTCAATGGTTTGAGTCTTGATATAAGCGGCACGGCTACGCGCCAAGTCGTGGTCTTGGTATTGATGCAAACCGCGTTGGACGGCAGTGTTATATTTATCAATATTGTTGTTGATAGTATGACGGTGTTTTTGGTCGAAGGCTTTGTTTTCGGCGGTAGTTGTAAAGCTATGTTCGGTAGTGGGCATAATAGTATGAGGCTTTGAATCCTTAATTTTAATGATGTAATCAATTGATAATCAAATATTTATAAAACAAGTTCGCTACTCATCTATCAAAAATAATCAATAACTGATAGATTATCAAAAGCCTAAGTCTTTCGGGTTTTTTGAATTTATAAATTTACGAATTTACAGATTTTTGAATTTTAAAACCTAAGCCTTGAATTTCAAATGAGCTAACGTTGGTAGCAATGTAGCTAATTAAGTGAGTATTTTTTAATTCAACAACTCAACCAATCTCCAAAGTAGAGAATTAAATTTTATTCATCTAATTCAAACTCTACCACTACCGGCAGATGGTCGGAAATAGTCAAAGTACTCTGTTGGCGAATGTAATGATTACCTAATTTTACTTTTTTACTCAAAAATATATAATCAATTGTTCGGTCAGGTTGTTTGATTTTCGGATTATTGGGAAAGTGAGTAAACCATTTTTCGCGCTCCGCCCCTTCGGTTTCGGCGGCACTCGGAACTGCCTGATAATCAGTAAATAAGGGGCTTATTTCGCTCACCGGTTGGTAATACTTTTGAATATCGGGGCTTAACAAACTGTAAGATTTGCCGGGCGGAAGCAAATTGAAATCGCCGCCAATCAGCCAAGGAATGTTTTGGCGCGTTTTTTCGGCAAGTAGTTTTTTGGTATAGGCTACCTGCCTTTGCATCGTGTTAGTTCCTTGGGCAAACGCATCTAAATGCGTGTTGAAAACCAACAGTTCTTTGCCATTACTCAGGGGTAGGGACACTTCTTGAATGGCTCTTTTGAAATTAAATTGCTTCATCAGCCAATTATACCACACTTTTTGCTCAATTTGTGCCAATTGATGGCGAACCGACTTTTGAATTTTGTACTTCGAGATTACACTCAGTTTCATTCCCCCCTTGCCCATAATGCGCGGGTGTGGCACAAACCATACTTTCCAATAAAAAGCCGAAGTATGTGAGCTGTACTCCTGGGGCAAAAGGGTCAAAAGTTTTTGCAATTGGTCTTCATAATCCGTGCGTTTTGAGCCTTCGTCCAACTCTTGCAAGAGAATAATATCGGGGTTTTCTTGGTAAATAAGGCGGGCTACGGCTTCGGTAGTTTTGTCAATATCGGCGCGCGAAGGTCGCTCGTCGGGACCCGACCCATCGAGCAAATCATAAAAAAACACATAGTTTTTGCCTGCCATATATTGCACATTCCAACTCAAAACCTTGATTTTTTGCTTGGCTGACAAAATAGGGGCATCGGAGGGCGAAACAATCGGCTCGTTTTGCAGGGCTTCGGGTTGGTAAGTGCCAAAATAAACCAGCCCGGCAAATGCCAAAATCAAGAGCATAAGGATAACCAAAATCCATTTGAATAATTTGAGCATAAGTTAGCAAAAATAAAGAGCCTTAATGAGCATCTGAACCAAAACCACTAGGCGATTTTTAGCCACCGCCAAGTACATTTCATAAATAATTGACAATCAAACAATTACAAAACTCGCAATTTCGGCTGTAAATTTCTAATTTATGAGTTCTTTTTTATTTTATCTTCTCAAAATTTGGTCAAAACTCAATTGTTTGCCTCACTCGAAATCAAATTTTAAGATTTATACTTATTTTTGAAAAAAACTAAACTTAAAATATAATCGTGAACAAAAAAATTATCATTTGGCTGAGTTCAATGTGGCTCACTTTTTTGGGCTATGCCCAAAATTCCGAAACTTATTTTACCACCTTCCCCACCTTAAGCCCTGATGCTCAAACAGTTATCTTCACTTTTGAAGGTGATTTGTGGAAAGTAGCTACTAATGGTGGCTTGGCTACGCGCCTTACGGCTATGCAAGGCAATGAAACGCGCGCCCGCGTATCGCCCGATGGCAAATGGCTGGCTTTTTCTAATGACCAAATGGGTAATCAAGATGTATATGTGATGCCTTTGGCGGGTGGCGAAATTCGGCAATTGACTTTTCACGAAGCCTACGACCAGGTAGATAGCTGGGCTTGGGATTCTCAATCTATTTATTTTACTTCCGACCGCTACAATCGTAGCTCAGGTTTTAAGGTAAATATAAATGGTGGCTCGCCGGTGCGTTTATTTGGCAATTATTTCAATACTGTCCACAGTGTTTATGAACACCCCAAAACCGGCGAAATATTTTTCAACGAAACTTGGGAAAGCCGCAGCGAATACGACCGCAAACGCTACAAAGGCGCGTATAATCCTGATATTCAGTCATTTAACCCCCGAACCAATGAACTCAAAACTTATACGGATTATTTGGGCAAAGATTTTTGGGTATCGCTAGACCAAAACGGCAAAATTTATTTTGTGTCTGATGAATTGAACAATGAATACAACCTCTATACTTTTGAAGGCAATACCAAGAAAAATTTGACCCAATTTCCTACGGCTATCAAATTTCCTTTTGTGAGTGCCAATGGTGAAAAGGTAGTTTTTGAGCGCGATTATCAACTCTATATTTATGATACCAAAAGCCAAACCAGCCAAAAAATATCAATTGTAATGCCTACCAATAAAGTATTGCAAAAAGAACAAAACTTTGAAGTAAAAGGCAATATTGAAGAATTTGATGTATCGCCCGATGGCAAAAAAATGGCTTTTGTCAGTCGGGGGCAATTGTTTGTTTCGGATAGCAAAGGCAAATTTGTCCAAGTCTTAAATACCGGCGAATCAGCTAGAGTGCTGGAAGTCAAATGGTTAGCCGATAATCGCAACTTGGTTTTTACCCAAACCAATGCCCAAGGTTATGCCAACTTGTTTACTATAAATGCCGAAGGCAAAACTCCGCCCCGCCAACTGAGCAATGAAGCTCAAAACCAACGCAATTTGAGTTTGAATAAAGCCCGCACACTAGCGGTTTATTTGAGTGGACGCAATGAGGTCAGAACTCTAGATTTAAAATCTTGGCAATCCAAAACTTTGGTCAAAGAAGAATTGTGGGGATTTTATAATCCAATTCCTTATTTTTCGCCCAATGATGAGTATGTGATGTTTTGTGCTTATCGCAATTTTGAAACCGATATTTTTCTCCATCATTTAAAAGACAACAAAACCATCAACCTTACCCAAACCGGCGTTACCGAAACCCAACCTTACTGGTCGCCGGATGGCAAATACATTTATTTTATTTCCAATCGATATCGCCCCAGCTACCCGCGTGGCAATGCTGATAATCGGGTTTATCGTCTGGCTTTGAGCAAGTTAGACAGTGAGTTTAAAACCGATAAATTTGCCGAATTATTCAAAGAAGAACCCAAAGACGAGAAAAAAGACGATAAGGATAAAGGCAAAGACAAGAAAAAAGACGAAAAAAAGCCCGAAGAAAAAAAATCAGAACCCATCAAAATTGATTTTGAAGATTGGATGAGTCGTTTGGAATTGGTAAGCCCCGATTTTGGCGGACAAGGGCAGGTAAAAGTTTTTCAAAAAGACCAAAAAACTTGGGTGGTTTTTTCTTCTAATCACGATAAAAATCAACCAAATCTCTGGAAAACTACTTATGAACCGTTTGAAGCCCCCAAAACCGAAAAAATTGAAGGAGCTAATACTTTTGGAGTGGATATAGTGGAAGGCGATGGTAAATATTATACCTTGATTGATGGTAATTTGTTTATTTTGAATTTAGAGGGCAATAAAACCGAACCTATCAATCTCAATTATACTTTTCGTAAAAAATTGGCTGATGAGTTTAAGCAAATGTTTTATGAAACGTGGGCAAATGTGGAAGAAAACTTCTACAACGAGGATTTTCATAATACCAATTGGCAAGGAATCCGCGAGCGTTATGCCGCATTTTTGCCGCATTTACATTCAAGAGCAAATTTGAGATTGTTGTTAAATGAAATGTTGGGTGAGCTAAACGCATCACATTTGGGTTTTAATTCGTTTGGCAAAGAAGAAAGTACCTTTTATCAAAGCAAAACCTTGGCTACAGGCATTATGTTCGATAGCGAGAATCCGTATCAAGTTACGCATATTGTCAAAAATGGTCCGGCAGATAAATCGGACAAAAACATCCAAATCGGCGATATACTCACGCACGTCAACGGCGAAGCCGTCAATCCCCAAGTAGCCCGCGAATATTATTTTGCCAAACCTTCGCTGGATAGTGAAGTAAGCCTGACCTTCTCGCGTAAGGGTAATAGTTATACCGTCAAAATCCATCCACGTAACTACTTTGAAATCAATGACTTACGCTACAATGAATGGATTGCCGACAATCAAAAGCGCGTAGATGAAAAAAGCCGAAAACGCATTGCGTATGCCTATATGAAAAATATGGGCGAGGGCGAACTCAACCGTTTTTTGATTGAAATGAACTCCGAAGCCCACCAACGCGATGCCCTAATTTTGGATTTGCGCTACAATACCGGCGGCAATGTGCACGATGATGTTTTGCGATTTTTGGCTCAAAAACCTTATTTGAAATGGAAATACCGCGAAGGGCAATTTACCACGCAATCCAATTTTGGTCCGGCGAGTAAACCTTTAGTTTTATTGATTAATGAACAATCCTTGAGCGATGCCGAAATGACCGCGCAAGGCTTCAAAGAATTGAAATTGGGCAAAATCATTGGCGTTGAAACCTATCGTTGGATTATTTTTACTTCGGGCAAAGGCTTGGTCGATGGCTCGTTTTATCGTTTACCGGCTTGGGGTTGTTATTCCCTTGACGGCAAAAACTTGGAAAAAGAAGGCGTAAAACCCGATATTTTTATCAAAAACACTTTCAAAGACCGCTTAGAAAATCAAGACCCGCAATTGGATAAAGCCATTGAGGAGATAATGAAAGAGTTGAAATAATGTGCATTTTTGTAACTATCTGATTATCAATAGTTTACGATTAATTTATGAATCTTCGCTACTTTTCTGGAATTGCCGAAGGCAATTCCATTGAATCCTGAACATTAATGAGCCAAGCGATAGCTTGGTGAAATTACCGAGCGAAACTCTGAAGAATCTAAAGCGTTGATTATCCAGAGTTTCAGATTCTTCCCGCGCCTTGGGTGGGTCAGAATCACTGAAATTGATAAATTTGAGAAAAAAGATTTTCATTCCTGAAAAGTGGTGAAGAACAATACTACTATACAAAATTTAGAATCACCAAGACACAAAGTCTCTAAGTGCCTGATTATCAACATTTTGTGTCTTAGCGTCTTTGCGTGAAAACATATTTTGTATAGTAGTATTGTGAAGATCACTTTAAAGAATATAACTTATTGATTATCAAATACTTACAACACCTGCACAAACTATTAATAGATAAAAATGATTGTTTGTATCCTTATAGCCAAAAAAATCGTATTTTTGTCAAGATAAACCCAAAACAATGGATTTAAAAAACCGCAACAAACTCGAGACCTCTTTTAGTTTGGCATCAATGACTGACATTATTTTTCAGTTGTTAATATTTTTTATGCTCACTTCTTCATTTGTCAATCCGGCGGCTTTGCCGGTCAATTTGCCTAGTAGCGTCGAAGCCCCTACCATCACCCCCAAAGTACAAGTTACCATTACTTCCGATTTGCAATACTTTGTGAATGATGAGCCAATTGAAGTCAAGGAACTAGAAGCCAAAATCAAAGATGCTTTGCGCAAATCGAGCGAGCCGGTGGTGGTTCTCAACATTGACAAAGATGTTCCAACCGGCAATACTGTCAAAGTAGCCTCGATTGTCAATAAGCTCAAAGCCAAAGTATCCATTGCGACCAAAGTAGAATCGGATAATTAATTAACGTGAATATTTTGAAATATATTAAAAAAGTACAAAAAATTAAATTTTTAAAAAAACAATCCAAAATCCCCCAAGTCGTCATCCTGCGTGGAA
>JALONJ010000183.1 GCA_025455045.1 Microscillaceae bacterium
GATAATCAACGCTTTAGATTCTTCACTTCGTTCAGAATCACTGAAAAGCGAGAGCTTTTCAGAATTCAATGGAATTCCCAAAGGCAATTCCTGAAAAGTAGTGAAGAACCTTATAAATTTTCAACTTATTTTCAATCTATTCCTGATTATCAAAATTATAAATCACTGATTATCAAAGAGTTGTAATTTTAGTGGCATAGATTACTCAAACGTAAAAAATAAAAATATGAAATTTGCTGTCATTGGTTTAGGACAATTTGGATTTGCAATTGCTCGCGCCCTTGCCCGCGAGGGTTCGGAAGTATTGGCAATTGACAACAACTCCGAAAGAGTTGAGCAAATCAAAGATGAAGTGGCGCACGCCGTAGCTCTTGATGCTACCGACCGCAAAGTATTGGAAGCGCAAAATATTCAAGAACTTGATGCGGTGGTGGTAGCCATTGGTGAAGATTTTGAAGCTCTTTTGATGACTACCGTCCAATTGATGGAGTTGAAAGTGCCTCGCCTCATTGCTCGAGCCTCAAATGACCAACAACGAATGATTTTACAAAAATTGGGCATTACCGAAATCCTTTCGCCCGAAGAAGAAGTAGGTAAAACCTTTGCCAAAAGCCTGCTCAATCCCAATATTCGCTCGTTTTTGCCCCTGCCCGATGGCTATGAAATTGTGGAGGTCAATACTCCCAAAAAAATCGCCGACAAAACCGTGAGCGAAGTAGATTTGCGCAAGCGTTATAATTTGAATCTCATCACCATCAAACGCTTGTTTGAGGAGTCTAAAGATGGCAAATTGGTACAAAACGAACACATTATTGGCGTGCCGCGCCCTGATACCATTTTGCTCGATACCGATGTAATGATTGTTTTGGGCAAAGCCAAAGATGTAGAAAAATTTGTGCAGTTGAATAGATAAGGAATGAATAGTGAATAATCTAAAACGAATAATTTTGTAATTGACTGAAAACCCGCTAGAGGCGAGGCACGTCAATAGGTTACCAAAAAATATTGTATGCATTATTTTGTTCTTGTTACTAGGAGTATTGTCGCATAATTTATTGATTATCAACGATTTAATTGTTTTATAATTTAAGTTTGATAAATTTCTAAACTTACTCCCCCAAGTTTTCCCTTAGTGTTTTATCAGGTTAATACTGTCGGGTAGTATTTGATGTTTTTTTTAGAACACAGATGATACGGATTGGACGGATTTGCACTGATAAATCTGTGTTTATCTGTCTAATCCGCGTCATCTGTGTTCCATTTTTACTAACAAAATAGTGTAATTGGGTAAAAACAATCATAATGATTAGCCAAATCATTTTACCCGACAGTATCTAATGGTCAGAATGCTTAGGAATAAATACAAAATAGAATAAAGTTTTTAAAAACATAACTAATTGAAAATCAGGTAATTACATAATTCCTAATTTCTTATGGAGATATTTCGCAATCAAGTCGTTATTGTTACCGGAGCTGCCTCCGGCTTTGGGCGGCGCATCAGTGAAAAGTTGGCAACCTATGGGGCAAAAATTATTGCCGCCGATATTAATTTTGAGCAATTACAAACCGTAGTTGCCCAAATTCAAAAAAACGGTGGGCAAGCCGAAGCCCAATTTTTAGATGTGCGCGACCGCGACAGCATTGACTCTTTTATACGCCAAACTACCCAGAAATACGGTCGTTTAGACTATATTTTCAACAATGCCGGTATCGCAATGGGTGGCGAAACTTATGCTATGACCATAGCTGATTGGCAAAAAATCATTGACATCAACCTCTGGAGCGTTATTCAGGGTACGGTTACAGCCTACGAAATTATGCGCGCCCAAGGGTCGGGGCATATCATCAATACCGCTTCAATGCTGGGGTTGATTCCCGGTCCACTCTCTACGGCTTATTCGGTTACCAAACACGGCGTTTATGGACTTTCGCGGGCTTTGCGCTCCGAGGGCAAAGATTGGGGAGTCAAAGTTACGGCAATTTGTCCCGGATTTGTCAAAACCAACCTCCTCAATACCTCACAAATGTTTGAAATGACCTACGAAGATATGATGAAAATTTTGCCTTATAAAGTAATGGATTTGGACAAAGCCGTAGATGTCATTTTGAAAGGTGTAAAAAACAACCGTGATTTAATTGTTTTCCCTTTTCACGCCCGCTTTTCGTGGTGGCTTTCGCGCTATTTTCGAGGATTGCTCAATTGGGGCAACGAAACCATCATTAGTCGTTATCGCCAAACCAAAAAAACGCAAAGCAAAGTCGGATAGTGATTTAGAAAATTGCAAATTTTTTATCATAACTCATTGATTATCAATTAGTTAAAATATAAAATAGGTTCTTCACCACTTTTCAGAAATGAGAATTTTTTTTCTGAAATTTATCAATTTCAGTGATTCTGAGCGAAGCGAAGAATCTGAAACTCTTGATAATCAACGCTTTAGATTCTTCACTTCTCCTGAAAAGTAGCGAAGATTCATAAAATAAGAAAACCTCCAAATCAACAAATAATATGTGCGGAATCACCGGAATTTATGCTTTCAATGAAGTAGGCAGATTTAACAGCATCAAACTCAGCCAAGCCGTTCAAACCCTGACCAAGCGCGGACCCGATGCCAACAATATGTCTTTGCATCATTTTGTCAATTTGGGGCATACGCGGCTGGCAATCATTGACTTGAGTACTGATGCTAACCAACCGATGAAAGACGAAAGCGGTCGCTACACCATCATTTTCAATGGCGAAATCTACAGCTACCGCGAAATGCGCGAAAAACTAATCGCCGAAGGCGTGAGTTTTCGCACCAGTTCCGATACCGAAGTTTTGCTCAAAGGCTATATTCATTGGGGCGCGGAAGTTTTGCAATATTGCAATGGTTTTTTTGCCTTTGCCATTTTTGATGAAGAAACTCAAGAACTTTTTATCGCCCGCGACCGACTCGGAATCAAGCCTTTACTCATTTATCAAGATGAAGATAAAATTATCTTTGGCTCGGAAATGAAAGCCCTCATTGCCTTTGGCATTACCAAAGAAATTGATTATACCAGCCTTTGGCAATATTTGCATTTGAATTATATCCCCGCTCCCTATACCATTTTTAAAAATGTCCGCAAACTTTTGCCCGGGCATTACCTCAAAATCAAAAAACGCGAAGTAGAAGAAAAAGCTTTTTATGAAATTCCGAACCCAAGCCTCCCCCTAGCCCCCTCCGAAGGAGGGGCAACTAACTCCCTCCCCTTCGGGGAGGGGCGGGGTGGGGCTTTGACTTACGAAGCTCAACAAAAAAAGCTGATTGAATTATTGGACAAATCCATTCAACGCCGCTTGATTGCCGATGTGCCTTTGGGGGCTTTTTTGAGTGGCGGAATTGACTCCTCAATTATCACGGCTTTGGCTTCGCGGCATACTGATAAATTGAATACTTTTTCGATTGGCTACCGCGATGAGCCGTTTTTTGATGAAACCAAATACGCCAATTTGGTAGCCAAAAAATTCAATACCAATCATACCGTTTTCAAACTCTCGAATGATGATTTGTATGCCGAATTATTTGATATTTTGGATTATATCGACGAGCCTTTTGCCGATTCTTCGGCGATTGCCGTCTATATTTTGAGTAAACATACGCGCAAAAAAGCCACGGTTGCCCTTTCGGGCGATGGAGCTGATGAATTATTTTCGGGGTATAATAAACATTGGGCAGAATTTCGCTTACGCAAAGGGGGAATGATGGCAAATTGGGTTACTTCTTTGCTTCCTTTGTGGCAAAAACTCCCCAAATCGCGCAATGGTTGGTTTTCGAATAAAATTCGGCAATTTCAACGCTTTGCTGAAGGGATGAAACTCCCCGAAAAAGACCGCTATTGGCAATGGGCAGGCTTTGCGGGGGATGATAATGCTTTCAAATTGTTTTCCGAAACCACCCAAAATGAGGCAAATCGCCAAGAGTATGCAGCCCGCAAAGCCGAAATTCTCAAGGCAATTAAGAATCAATCTGCTGATATTGAGGACTTTAACCAAGTTCTCTACACGGATATGCATTTGGTTTTGGCAAATGATATGCTTACCAAAGTTGATTTGATGTCGATGGCAAATGCCTTAGAGGTGCGCGTGCCTTTCCTTGACCACGAAGTAGTCAATTTTGTGGCGCAATTGCCGGTTTCGAGCAAAATCAACGGCAAAATGCGGAAAAGAATCCTGCAAGATGCCTTCCGAGATGTCTTGCCCGCCGAACTCTACAACCGCCCCAAACACGGTTTTGAAGTACCGATGCTCAAATGGCTGCGCGGTGATTTGCGGAGTATGCTAGAAAATGATTTGTTGGCAGATAAATTTATTGAAGAACAAGGCATTTTTTCGGTCCAAGAAATTCAACAATTAAAACAAAAATTATTTTCCAATAACCCCGAAGACAGCCACGCCCGCGTGTGGGCTTTGCTGGTTTTTCAATATTGGTGGAAGAAGTATATGAAATAGTTGGGGATATGTTGATTTGGAGATTTTCAGATTTGGAGGTTTGTTTGTATATAGTTGATAATCAATGAGTTATGGGTTTTTTGTAAACCCCGGCTGTGTCCAGTCTTCCGAAGGGAGACTGGACACGATAAATGAAACAGAAGGTCTCTGACCTTCTAACCGCCTCAAGCGGTTTATGGCGTGGTGGGCTGTAGCTTAGGGATAAATTAAGAATGTAAGTAGCTGATAATCAGGTATTTATTTTTGGATTTAGGCAATCAAAGCCAGCTCGGCAAAGCCGGAAAGGTCGGAGACCTTTCATTTATGAGGGTTTTAAGTCAAAATAAGACTTAAAACAGCTAGGGGCAAAAATTTAAAAATTTGTTGGTAATTTCTACGCACCAACAACGAATTAAAACGGTATTATAGAAATGGAAATGTGGCTACCAAATTGAAGATATATCGCCGTTGGGACAAAACCAGCAAAACCCTTGTACTTGAGCTGGTAGCTCTCAATCAACAAATCATCAAACTAGACTACAATCCCGAAGACCCTAAAAATGCTCGGAAAATTCGCAACAATCGCCTTTTTTCTAAGCAAAAATATGAAGATTTGCGCTAAATTGATTCAGAGAAACGCCATCGGGCAAAATATAAATCATTGATTATCAATAAATTATGCCTAATTGATAGCTCAAAATTTTTATTTTCCCAAAATGCTCCGTTCTTTGCCTCAATTTTTAAATCGTACACTATGCCCGCTTCATCTTCGGTTCTTATTGACTTAGGCAAACTCAAAAATCTCAACTCCGGTTTGGGGCAGGTTTCTTGGCAATATGGAGTTAATTTGCTGAAAATCAATCAGTTACAAAAAAAACCTTTTCGATTCACTTACCTTGTTCCCGCTAAAGTAGGCGGTATAGTTGCTCCCCACGCCTTCGGAGAGGGGGTGGGGCTTGCCTCTCTCGCACTCGAGGAGTCATCTTCGCAGGCAGGAGGCTTGGGCTTTGAGTATTTGTCGCTCAAACGGCGATTTTTTCCGCAGTGGTGCCCTCGTTATGCGCTTTGGCACGCTATTCATCAAGATTCGCCTTATTTTCCCGCCGATAGGCGTACACCTTACATACTTACTATCCACGACTTGAATTTTATGCAGGAAAAAAGCCCCGCCAAAGCCCAAAAATATTTGCATAATTTGCAAAAAAAAGTCAATCGGGCGCAAGCCATTACCTTTATTTCTCAATATAGCGAGGCTACCGCCCGCCAACATTTAAAACTGCCCGATGTGCCTATTCAAGTGGTTTATAATGGCATCGATATTTCGGAAGCCCCGCCCCAGAAGCCCGATTTTGCGCCTCAAGGTAAGTTTTTGTTGGCTATTGGGATTATTTCTGCCAAAAAAAACTTGGCAGTATTGCCCGATTTTTTGGCTTTATTGCCGGATTATCAATTGGTTATAGCCGGAGACAATCGCTCGGAATATGCCCAAGCCATTCAAAAAAACGCTTGGGCAAAAGGTGTACAAAATCGCCTTGTTTTGCCCGGAATGGTGAGCGAAGCCGAAAAAAACTGGCTATATCAACATTGTGAGGCTTTGGTTTTTCCGTCCAAAAACGAAGGTTTCGGAATGCCCGCCATAGAGGCTATGCGTTTTGGGAAGCCGGTTTTTTTGTCCACTTATTCGGCTCTACCCGAAATCGGCGGAGATTTGGCTTTTTATTGGCAAAATTTTGAAGCATCATATATGGCACAAGTTTTTCGAGAAAAAATGCTGTATTTTCAACAAAATCCGAATATGAGCCAAGATTTGCGACAATATGCCCAGCGTTTTTCGTGGGAAAATAATGTAAATCAGTATTTGCAACTTTATAGACAAATTTTGAATATAAAAGAATAATTCAATAGCTTATGATTTGATAATCAGCAAATTACAAGGTGTTTGCATAAGACCGAATTTTTATTAGATTTACATCTTTAATTAAAAACAACTATGGTAAATATGTGGCAAAAATTAATGGTATTTTGGTTGATTGGACTAGGACTGATGGCTTGCAAAAAGTCCGCCGAACCGACTCTGAGCGAGTTGCGCGGGCAGGTATTGAGCCAAGCCGAGTGGCAAGGCGACCTCGCCAAAGTAAACACCGAAGTACAACCGGCAGTCGTATTGACTTTGGCAGGTATTGACCCCGAAATGCTCAATTTTGACCTGCCTTTGACCAATATCCGGGTCAATTTCAAAAATGACGGCACTTGGAGTGGCAAAGATGCCAACGGCGAGAGCCTTGAAGGAACTTGGGCATTGTTGGAAGATGGGCAAAAAATCAAAATTTCGGGCTTTCAAATTGAGCTTTTACGAGAAGAATTGCCCGAAGATTTGCTGGCAATCCTACCCGAAGACTTTGATTTGTCTTTGCCCGATACGTATGAAATTATGGAATTAAACGACCAGAAATTTACGATTCAAACGGCTACTTCGCGGCAGTTGCCGATTGGCTTGCCGACCGGCGGAAGTATCAATCTGACCATTAGCCCCAAAGTTGAAATCTTTTTGAAGAAGTAAAATCCTTAGTCGATAAATGTAATTCATTGACAGGTATTGAAAGATTTTATTTGGTATAAAGGCTAAAAAATAAATTGCTCACAATCAGTACTTTACCCTTAAATTGACCAAAAAATGCAAGTTCTAATCATCGATAATGAACCCGAAATCAGGCTGGGTTTGCGCCAAATGTTGCACAAGTATTGCCCGCAAGTCAGCATCATTTATGAAGCGCAAGGAATGGTTGACGGCTTACAGTTGATTCAAAATGAAGTTTTAGATGTTTTGTTTTTAGATGTAGAACTAGATGACGGTACGGGCATTGAATTATTACAAAATTTGAACGAAATTCCCTTTCAAGTGGTTTTTATTACGGCGCACAACCACTACGCGGTAGAGGCTTTTAAGTTTAGTGCAATTGATTTTTTGCTAAAACCCATTGATATAGAGGAACTTATCCGCAGTATTCGGAGGGTGCAGACCAATCTGGATAAGCAAAAAATCATTGAGCAGGTCAAAGTAATGCAAGAAGATACCTCAACTTGGCAGGCTAAGAAAAAAATTGTGTTGCGCGATGCCGAAAACTTGCACTTTGTGCGAGTTTCCGATATTTTGTATTGTGAGGCAGATGGTGTTTATACTTCATTTTTTTTGGAAAATGGGCAAACCATTTTGGTGTCCAAAAACTTGAAAGAGTATGAATCTATGCTACAAGTATTTCGATTTTTGCGGGTTCATCACTCTTTTTTGGTCAATTTGGAAAAAGTTGAACGCTTTGATAAGTCGGAAGGCGGCTATTTGGTATTGAGCAATCAAAGCAAAATACCGGTTTCGCACCGCAAAAAAGAACAAGTTTTGACTGAATTGGCTAAGTTTTGAATATTTCAATAGCTGGTGAAGTTTCTAGTTGCGAGCTAAGTAATTAAAAATCAAGTAATTAATGGGAAATTGTAAATGATTTTTTAGCCATTTGAAGCAAATTTTATCTCTATTCTCAGCCAAGACCAATTTACGCGGGCAGGCTAGGCAGCCTGCGCTACAATTTTCCTGAAAAGTGCCAAAGAAACAAATCAAAAACCCACTCCTTGAGTTTTGGTTCGGATACGGCACAAATACATATCGGCGGTGATATACAAAACTGAACCATCATTGCCAAAGCTACAATTGGCTACCGCCTCGCCGGTATCAATGCGCCCCAACCAAGTGCCGTCAGGTGCAAAAATATTGACTCCCCCCGGACCGGTGGCAAACAAATTCCCTTTTTTGTCCACCCGCAAGCCATCGGGCAAGCCGGGTAAGCCTTTTTTGACCCAATCGGTACAATCAAAAAATACCCTGCCCTTGCCCAATGAGCCATCAGCCTGAACCGGATAAGCCATAATTACGGCTAGGTTGGGGTCAGATTGGGCAACATACAAAATTTTTTCATCGGGCGAAAAAGCCAGACCATTGGGGCGACTCAGGTCGCCGACTACCAAACTTACTTTGCCGTCAGGAGCAAGGCGATAGACTCCTTGAATAGCGATTTCGCGCAAAGGGTCGTTAGCTTGTTGAGGCAAGCCATAGGGCGGGTCGGTAAAGTAATAACTGCCGTCCGACTTTTGCACGAGGTCATTGGGGCTATTGAAGCGTTTGCCGGCAAAATTGTCGGCAAGGGTGCGTTTGCCACCACCTTCTAAGGGCATACTTGATACGCGCCGGTCGCCGTGTTCGCAAGCCACCAGTTCGCCTTTTTGATTCAAAAACAAGCCATTGCTTCCGGGTTCGGAGCCATAAGACGCATATCCGGTATAGCCTGATGGGTACAAAAAGACACTCAATCCTTCTTTTTCTTGCCATTTGTAGATAGTGTTTTTGGGAACATCAGAAAACAGTAAATAATTGCCTTCTTTGACCCATACCGGGCCCTCTGCCCATACAAAGCCCGAACTTAAGACCTCAATGCGGGCATCTTGCGCCAACAGTGCATCTAAACGAGCATCGTTGCGTACAATTTTACCCAGCGTAGGAAAGCTATTTTGGGCGATTAAGGTAGTGGTTTGGAGCAAAGTCAAAAAAATAAGGCAAGATATAAATAAAGTTTTTTGCATCAGTGATAATACTTGTAAGTTGTTGAAAATCAATTGGTTATAAAATAAATTCTATGAAGAGTAAAGCCATATACACGGCTGGTTTTTGTATAAAAATGTTAATACCCAAAGCGTTGTTGATCAATGGTTTACGATTTTTTAAGATTTAGTTGTAGCTTGCGTCTTTACAAGATTTGATAGCAGTTTTCAAAATAACGTGAATATTTTGAGATGAGATTAAAAAGATGCAAATTTAATTTGTAGAATTGATTTTGGGTTTTTAAAAATGTTGGTAAGTAATGAGTTAATCCGCCAGAAGCGGACAAGTCGTAATACATTGATTATCAATTATTTATTAAATATTCATACTAGGTAGGGCGCGGGCGCAAGCTAGGTTCTATGCACAATAATCGAAAATCGCACCCAAAAATAAGTCAAAAATCAAGGCTTAAGTGGACTAAGCGCGAAGTTTTGGCGTTATTGATACATCATTAATTTATTAAACAATGCGAGTGTTTTGGCTCATAATCGGCTGGTTATCAATTGGTTGGGCGATTGCCCAAGATGTAATCAATCAAGAAGTGATTGAGTACAAGGGTTTGTTGCTCAAAAGCCCTTTGGCGCAATTTGAAGCTACGGCGGCTATCAATGATATGTATAATTTTAAATTTGAACGTGCCAACAATCAATTCAAATGGTTTAGGGAGAAATATCCGCAACACCCAATGCCAGAGTTTTTGCTGGGCTTGAGTGAGTGGTGGCAAATAATGCCCAATCCCGAAGACCGTTCCAAAGATGACAATATTTTGCGGCAAATGGATTTGAGCATCGGGAAAGCCAAAAAACTTTTTGAAGCCAATCCCGACAACGCCGAAGCCGCTTTTTTTCTATCAGCTTCGTATGCTTTCAAGAGTCGTTTGCACGGCGAGCGCAAGCATTGGTTGAGAGCAACTTCGGCAGGCAAAAACGCCCTCAATTATCTCAAAGCCGGTAAAGTATCCAAAGACCTTAGCCCGGAGCTGTTGTTTGGGGAGGGTTTGTATAATTATTACTCGGTGTGGATTAAGGACAATTACGCAGCTTTGCGCCCGCTTTTGTTGTTTTTTAAAAAGGGCGACAAGCCTTTGGGCTTGCAACAGTTGGAGGAGGTAGCCAGCAATTCGTTTTATACCCGTACTGAGGCACAATATATGTTGATGCGGATTTATCGCAATGAAGAGCACCAGCCCATCAAGGCTTTGCCGATTGCCGAATATTTGGCTAAGACTTTTCCTGACAATGCTTATTTTCAACGCTACTATGCCGGAATCGCATACTCGCTGGCGATGTTTGAGGACGCGGAGCGGGTAAGCAAAGAGATTTTGCAAAAAATTGCCGCCAAACAAATCGGTTACGAAGCGGTGAGTGGCAGGTATGCGGCTTTTATTTTGGCATACATCGCACGGGTACGGCAGGGTGACCTTGCTACCGCCGAAAAGTACTACCAACAAGCCATTGCCTTTGCCGAATCGACCAAATCTTATGACTCAGGCTATTATTTGGCTTCTTTGCAGGACTTGGGGCGCATTTATCATACCCAAAAAAAATATGCGCAAGCCCAAAAATGCTATGAACTACTCAAAAAAAATAGCAAACGCAAGAGTAATCAACGCAAAGAGGCAAAAAAACACCTCCGCGAGTACAAGGATATGGATTTTGAGGAATAGTAGTAGGCAATGATTTGTAGAGTGATCAACTTGAAATGAAGTATTTGATTATCAATCATTTACAGAATTATGATTTGCGAAAATATTAGTCGAGAAACATTGATTGGTTATTGGTTTTTAATGTAAATGATTGATAATCAAGGAGTTGTATCATTTTGTTTTCTTCATCAATACGATTATGCAAATTTCAAGTAGAAAAACATAACTCATTGATAATCAACACTTTATAACTTAGCATCTTTGCGTAAAAGGCATCAAGGTATCACAATATTTTTTCCATCAACGAAATTCCTAAAAACCAGCCAAGTAACAGCCTTGAAAGTCCAAAAATAGCTTGATTTAAACACAATATAGGATTCTAAATCACTCATAAACTTAAATATTTTGGTGAATTTATTAGGAATTTCGCCAAACAATTTTATATTTGCAAATTGAGGCTAAAACTTACATTTTTTAAACTTTTTAGTACCCCAAATTTATTTTTTTACCTCTGTGTAACCCGCTCCAATCATTTGTACCTAATCTAGTTGAATTATAATGTATTCTACATTTTTTAAACTACTTCCTAACAATGGAATCGCTAAACGAGTTAATTGGTCTCATTACCCAAAAAAGGGTAAAAAAAGTGGAGTTGTTCGACGAAAGCAGTCGCAACAAAACCAGTAATTATTTCAAGCTCTTTGAAGGTATTCACAACGAAAAATACCTTACCGACGAAGAAGCCGCCCAAGATATATACGCTTGTGAGGCTTCGGAAAAAAAATATTTAATTCTCAAAACTCGCCTTAAACAAAAACTACTCAATACTTTATTCTTTTTGGATATTGCTCCGGGGAGCGATGTGTCCGATTATGAAGTAGCCTATTATGATTGCCAAAAAAACCTTTACCAAGTAAAAGTACTTTTGCTTAACAAAGCTTATGGTATCGCCATCCCGATTGTAGAAAAGGTATTGAAAAAAGCCCAAGAGTACGGTATTACCGAAATGGAGTACGAATGTGCGACCATTTTGCGCAAATATTTTGCCGAGACCAATCAATACAAAGATTTTTTGTTGCACAAAGCTATGGCAGACCGCGTAGAGCAAAAAATGTTTACCGAAAATGCCTCAGACCGGTATTGGGAAGAACTCCAAATTACTTATACCAAAACCAAGTCAAACAAAGAATCGGTCAATAAACTAGCCGAAGAATACGCGCAGACCATTCAAAAGGATATGCTGCGCTACAATAGCCCCAAATTGAAAAGTAACTATCTGAAAATCAAGACTTTCCAAAGTCAATTGACTGATGATTACAAGCTCACTTTGCAACTGCTCAACGAACACGAAAAGCACCTGCGTAGCCACGCCAAGTTGGTGTCGCCGCATCAAATTGAAAGTTTGCAATTGGAAAAAATGAACGCCTATTTTCATTTGAAAGATTATGAGAGTGGTGAAAAATATCAAGCCCAAATTTCGGACTTACATCCCGAAAAAGACAATTGGTATGTGTTGCAAGAATACCGACTTTTGTTGGCAATGCACACCGCTCATTATGTAGAGGCTTCGCAAATTTTTCATCATACCGTAGAGCAAAATAGTTTTAAACACCTGGCAGAGGCGCAAAAAGAGCGTTGGCTGGTGTTTCAAGCCTATATGCACTACATTTACAAAAGCCAAAAAGTGAAATCAATTCGGCTTTTGACTCAAAACTCGAAAATTGATTTTCGCTTGAGCGATTTTATTGACGACCGCCCGGCTTATGCCAAAAATCGGCGGGGAATTAACATCGCCATCTTGTCGGCACAAATTCTTTTTTATCTTGAGAAAATGGACACCGAAGGTATCAGCGATTGTATTCAGGCTCTAGAGCCTTACTCGCGGCGTTATCCCAAAAAAGATGCAAACTACCGCAGTGAGTGTTTTATTGCAATGCTTACGGAAATGTGGCGCGAGGATTTTCGGTTTTATCAAACCCGCAAAAACTCCGAAAAACATTATACCGAACTCATCGCCACCCCTATGGAGTACCGAGGCGGCAACAAAGCCCTTGAGGTATTGCCTTATGAAATGATGTGGAACGCAATTTTGGAAAAATTGAAACAGTTTAGATATGGTTGATAATGACTGCTCAAGCTCATTGAGGCAAGAACTGTGATTGTTATTAAACCAAAAGGTAGCCTACAAAGTTGTGGGCTACCTTTTTAGTTTGAACTTGGGCAAATCTTAGAATTTTACCGAAGTTGAAAAAACAATATCTATAACAAAACTAGGTGTTTAAGAAGCAAGGATACAATATATAGATTATCCAAGTATTAATAAATATTGTAACCCAGCCTTTAGGCTGTGGGAGGCACAGCCTAAAGGCTGGGTTACATCAGAAATTCCCACTATAGAAATTTTAAACGAATATTTAAGTTGTAAGAATTTTTATGAATCGGGTTTTACATAAAGCATTGATAATGAGGTTCTTATAAAAAAACTTGTTACCTGCCTTTCTTTTTTCTTGATAAAAAAGAAACAACGAAACCAAGCAACCCTACACTATCCTGAATTTTTGAACCGAA
>JALONJ010000644.1 GCA_025455045.1 Microscillaceae bacterium
AACCGCGTGTACTACGAGTTGTTGGTGTCGAAATTACCTGATAAACCCGCAAAAATTTAAAAATTTGTTGGTAATTTCTAACACCAACAACGGAGTAAATAGCTCGCCCAAAAAACCTCTCGGTCCTTGGAAATCGTTTACGGTCAGTACCGGCGACTCTTTGAAAGCCAGCGTATATGCTTTTTATCAAAATGCGTCTACTCAAAACAACTTGAATATCAGTCCCTTTGTGCAGGCAAACCCAAGCTATGGCAGTAGTACGGTCAATGGCGAAACCGTGCCTTCGCCCTTTAACCCGCAATTGCTGGTGGGCTTAACTACTACAGTAGCTCCGCCCAATGACAGCCAAGGGAACAAAGTACCCAATGCTTATCTCAAGCTGGTGCATTATAACCTGAGCGGGACGATAGTAGCCGAACAAATAGTGCAAGTAAATGAGCAAAACAAAAACGCTTGGACGCGCGAACTCAATATAGACTACTATGCCAGCCAAGCCGGACGGGTAGAGGTGTTTGTGGCGAATGAATCGGACCAAAATGTATGGTTTGATGATTTTGAATTGAAATACAAAGGCGCGATAATTGCCCAAGAAATGCACTATGACCCCTGGGGCTTGGAACTGCGAGGTATAGGCAAAGATGGCAACCCGATGAACCGCTTTACCTACAATGGGCAAAGTGAAAAACAAAAAGACCTGAATGGGGGCAAGGGCTACTTCTATGAAACTGATTGGCGAGGCTATGATGCTCAACTAGGCAGGTTTCACGGAATTGACTTATTAGCAGATATGTTTACTAGCATTACCCCTTACCGATTTGGGTTTAATAACCCCATAATGTTTAATGACCCTACTGGATTAATTGATAATCCTGGTTTTAATGAAAATACTTGGGCTTTAATCGAGGGAGCTTGGAATAGTACTCCTAAGGGTACTAGAGCTACCTATAATGTAGTAGAAACAATGCAACCTTATCAGGAACATACAAAGCCAGACTCACGCGAACCTGATGGTTTGAATATGGGCTCAGGGCATACATATGGCTATGCTCTGGAAAGAATTTATTATTCTTTTGATGAGGCTACAAATACTCATATTTTTACTTCAATCCAAGAAATAACTCTTACTATTTATGGTGAATCTATAGATAATTATTATCAATTGAACCCTAGTTCTCATTGGGCATGGAGGCGTCATTTATTTGACAAGGTAGAGGTGAGAAGGACTGTTGTAGAACAAATAAAGTTTAAAGAGACATCAGATGGTAAGAGTATACCTAAGTTTTATCATGGTGATGGGGATTTGGTTTATGCTAGCAATGATAAAGTAGACATTAAAACAAAGCATCAAGAAACATTTAAATATAGAGTACCAAATTCCACACACTTAGAGTCTAGTGCTCTTAAAACGTTGTTTTGGAGGCTTCACCCGACATTAAGCGCACTTGCAATAGCTCACGGGAAAAGTAATCTGAAAGGACAAAAGGCTAATGTTGTACTAGCTTTTAAACCTGTTCAAGACAAAATAAATATCTTAAAATATTTATCGACTGCTATAAGTGTTGTTGGGCTCTTTTCTAAAATCCCTAAGAGTATAGAATTATTAGGAACTCTTTTGGGGATGACCGATGACTCTGGTATATTTAATAGTGAAGAACCTATTTATGAACTTGATGTTTCATTAGACGGTTTGTATGATAAAAAGTAGTTTAAATAAAAATATATGATAAATAGAATAAATCATCATAATAAATTCAAATACTTATTTTATAACATTTTAGCAATCTTTTTAATATCAAGTAATTGCAAACCTCCAATAGTTAACACTATTACTTGTAATATTGATAACAAAGAAGTGATTTTTTCGGCATCAGCTGATTATATGTGTCCATTTCTCCACTTAAAGGAAAAATATGTGCCTAAATCTGGTAGTTGTGAATTAAGTATATATGGTAAAAATAAAAAATATTCTTTTTATATTCATATTTATAGAATTCCCAATAAACAACTTGAAGGCAAATATCCAATTTATAGATTGGAGTCAAATAATATAACTAATAAGGATATTCCAATCAAGGATGTTTTTAAAAATCATAGTCTAATTACAACAGATTCATTATTTAAGAAAAAAAATAGTACTAAAATTTATTGCCATATTGAATTGATTGATGAAGAAACAGGAGATTTTTTTGCGTCAAATGATTTAGGGGAAGTTGAAATTACTCATTGGGATAAGAAAAAAAAGATTATCATTGGAATATTTGATGTAATTGTTTATGATAAAAAAAATAACCAAAGATTTATAAAAAATGGAATAATAAACAATGTAAACTGTGTAGAACGATAACCCCCTAGTTGTGTCAAGTCTTCCAAAGGGAGACTTGACACGATAAATGAAACAGAATGTCTTGGACATTCTAACCGCCTCAAGCGGTTTATAGCGTGGTGGGCTGTAGCTTAGGGATAGAATAAGAATGTAAGTAACTGATAATCAAATAGTTAATAAAAATAAACTCGAAATGATTTTTGAGTTTATTTTTTTGTTTAATTGGGAGAAAAAATAGCAATTGAACTTTTGGCTATTGGAGGTTTACTCGGCAAAGCCGGAAACTTTTCATTTATTAAGATTTTATATCAAATAAGGCTTAAAATAGTTAAATAAGCATAGTTAAATATTTGATAATCAGATATTTATATAAAAACAAGTGATAAGAATTGCTTGTTTTTTTGTTTTGGTAGGGAGTTGGTAAGCGTTTGATAATCAGCTAGTTATAAAATAGTGTTTTTCAAAATACTAAAATTGTGTATCTTTGACAATGCAAATCTCCCGCGATACACTCTGGAAAGGCATTATTGAAGACCTTTTTGCCGATTTTCTACTGTATTTTTATCCTGATTGGGCTAAAGATGAGGTAGATTTTTCGAAAAGTTTTGAGTTT
>JALONJ010000184.1 GCA_025455045.1 Microscillaceae bacterium
TAAAATGCTGATTATCAATTGCTTATACTTTTTGTTATTTTTATAAATGTAAAAGTTAAAATATCAAACTTTTGTTCAGTTATTTTACAGTGGGAATTGATGGTTTTTTAAATAAAAAACCGTAAGTATTTGATTATCAGATACTTACGGTTTTTTTATATTTCTACCAAATTACAAAATCAACATTGCATCACCATAGCTAAAGAAACGGTATTTTTCTTTGATGGCTACTTCATAAGCACTCATTATCAAATCATACCCGCCAAAAGTACAGGTGGTCATCAATAAAGTTGATTCGGGCAAATGAAAATTGGTGATAAAAGCATCGGGGATTTTGAACTCATAAGGGGCAAAGATAAACTTATCAGTCCAGCCATTATTGGGTTTGAGGCGATTTTGTGCCGAAACTGAGGACTCAAGTGCCTTCATTGTGGTAGCTCCAATAGCGCAGACTTTTTTCTTATTGTCCAATGCCTCATTGACTCGGTCGGCAGTCGCTTGCGGAATCATAAAGTTTTCCGAATCGGCTTTGTGTTTGGTCAAATCTTCCACATCTACACTTCTAAAAGTACCCAAACCAATATGCAAGGTAAGCGGTACAATATCCACTCCTTTGATTTCGAGGCGTTTGACCAATTGCTTGGTAAAGTGCAAACCGGCAGTAGGGGCGGCAACTGCGCCTACGTGTTTGGCAAAAATGGTTTGAAAACGCTCGCGGTCGGCTTCTTCGGTCTTGCGGAGGGTATGAATATTTTTGGGTAGGGGAGTTTCGCCCAAAGAATCAACAATCTTGTAAAAAGAAGCGTCATCGCCATCCCATAAAAAGCGAATCGTACGCCCGCGCGAGGTGGTATTGTCCACTACTTCGGCAACCAATTCGCCTTCGCCAAAAAACAGTTTATTGCCTACCCGAATTTTGCGGGCGGGGTCGACGAGTACGTCCCAAAGGTGGTGACGGGTATCAAGTTCACGCAGTAAAAAGACCTCAATTTTTGCTCCGGTTTTTTCTTTACTGCCATACAACCGCGCCGGAAACACTTTGGTATCATTGACCACCATTACGTCGCCTTCGTCGAAGTATTCGATTATATCTTTAAAGGTTTTGTGTTCGATTTTTCCAGTATCCCGATGCACAATCATCAAACGACATTCGTCTCTATTATCAGTGGGATAAAGGGCAATCAAACTATCAGGCAGGTTAAATTTAAACTCAGATAACTTCATATAGTCCTTTCAAAATCTTAGCTCGCAAAAAATTAAGTCGCAAACTTAAAGAATAGTTTTAAAATAATGTGAATTTTGGGGTTTATTTTCCAATAAATAACGTTTGGTGGGGCAATAAAATTCAAAACCAAAAGAGTTTTTGATTCTTTATACTTTTTTGAGGCAATGAGTCAAAATTTTGTAATCATTCTTTGCGTGTGCAAGCTAGGCAGCCCGCGTTACAATTTTTTTGAGGCTACTCCCTCGCTCCGCCCGAATAATCGCTAATTTTTGAGTCTTAATCTCAGCTTTTTTATAAATTTGCAAGCCTAGCGCAAATATCACCTGAAAATTGGATTAAAACTCAACAAACATAATTGTATGGCAAAGCAAAATAAAGAAGATAATCAAATCAATATTGAACTTTCGGAAGAAATGGCGGAGGGGGTCTATGTCAATTTGGCAATGATTGCCCACTCCAACAGCGAGTTTGTGATTG
The DNA here is from genome assembly GCA_025455045.1 of Microscillaceae bacterium. Taxonomy (GTDB): domain Bacteria; phylum Bacteroidota; class Bacteroidia; order Cytophagales; family Microscillaceae; genus JALONJ01. The sequence continues at coordinate 1,703 of JALONJ010000184.1, forward strand.
ATTTTATTCGCATTATGCCCGGCTTGCCCAAAGCCAAAGTGAAATCGCGGATTGTGATTACTCCCGAACACGCAGTCCGGCTTTTGGCGGCTCTGAAAGATAATATTAAAAAATATGAGGAATCATTCGGCCCTATCAATATGCCCAATGGTGGCGATGATTTTAACCTACCGCTTAATTTTGGCGGAACAGTAGGTGAGGCATAAGCATTTTTTTTCAAAATAGCCCGAAGCAAGTTAAAAACTTGCTTCGGACTTTTGAATTTTTACTTTATAAATCATTGATTATCAACAAATTATATCATCTTCATAATCAATTACTCATAGCAAGGCTAGGAATTTCCTTCCACCTAAAATACAATAAGGTACTTGATATGACAAATGCGAGGCTTTCGGTTACCAGCCAATTGATGACAAAACCATTGGCAGGTCCATCTAAATAAAAACTCCAGAACCTGCCCAAAATAAATCCCAGCGTAAACAAAGCAATCAGACCCAAAGCTTGGTTGGGCATTCGAAAAGCGGCATACAAACAAAACAAACCATACATCAGGTTCATTCCCCCATAATTGGCTCTTACTGAGTTGCTTGCGCTGGCATTATTGAGCAAAATGCCCACATTGTCCATCACTGTTTGCGGGCTAAATAAGGCTTGAAAAGCCACATTCAAAAAAGCCAGTCCTATTAAAATCAAAAAGGTACTTGTGATTAAATTGAGGTATTTCATAGTTTTAACAATTATTTTTTTACAAAAATATCACCTCAAAAATGATTTTATTAACGTAATTTACGTCAAAAACCAAACATTTGGCGACAAATAGGTTTTATAAAAATATTGCCTTAAAATTTATTTAAGTAATGATTACAAAATAAAGTGACACTTTTAAAAGTATAATTAATTGACCGTGTCTGCCTCTGGCTGATAATCCTCCAAAGGCGGACACGGTCAGGTGATTATATAATTTCTAATTCCTAATTAATTCCTTATTCGCATAACTTGTCCATCTTTGGCGAATTAGGAATGAGATGATAAGGGTGCATTTCAAATTTACTACCTATGCCCCGCCGAGGCGGGGAGGGCTAGGGTGAGGCAATAGAAACGCGTAAATTTGAAATGCGCCCGATGATAATATAATGTGTTAGTGTGCTAATCCAACAGAGGCGAACAAGTTGTAACACATTGATTATCAATTGGTTATCTAAAAAAATGACTGATTTATTATTTACGCGTTCCTTAGCCAATTAATTCATTGACTTATGTTTGTCATAATGCCCATCATTCGTGATATTGTTTACCATACTGCCGGTTTGGGAGTGGATATTGATATTTTGTGTCAAAAAATCGGCATCAGTCGCCAAGATTTGGACAATTCAGAGTTGTTGGTAGATTTTTTCCCTGCTCAAAATGTGTGGCAACAAGCCGTAGAAATCACCAAAAACCCCTATTTGGGCTTGTATTTGGGTAAACAGAAAATGCCCGCCAGCATTGGGCTTTTGGGCAATTTGATACAAAGTTGCCCCGATTTATTGACTGCTTTTGCCAAAGTTTGTGAGTTTAATGCCAGTATTGGCGATATGTTTGGTTATAGTTATCAAGTTGCTGATAATCAATTGATTGCTATCTTTAATCCGACTGAGGTATGGCGCAAACTCTACCCCGATACGGCGCGTCAGGCGATTGACAATTCGGCTTCGGGTTTGCTGCATATATTTCGTATTTTGTCGGCAAAACTTATTTTTCCGATTCGCGCCGAGTTTGCCTATTCTCCACAATCGGTGGATATTGAGGTATATAAAGATTTTTTTAAATGTCCGATTTATTTGGCACAAAGCCAAAATCGCTTGTTTTTTCGCTTGGAAGATGCCCAAACACCGGTTGTAGGCTACAATAAACCGCTTTGGCAATTATTTGAAGATTTGACCAAGCAAGAAATTATCAAACTTCAACAACTGCAAAGCACTTCCCAAAAAGTAAAAAATTTGCTGGTAAACAAATACCGTCACTACATTCCGCAAATTGCCGATATAGCCAATGAATTGCATTTGACCGAGCGTACTTTGCAACGTGAATTGAAGGCTGAAGGAACTTCTTTTTGGGAACTTAGCGAAGAATGGCGCAAAACTTTGGCGTTTGCCTTGCTCAAAAGTCCCAAAATGAGTGTCAATGAAGTAGCTTATACCTTGGGCTATCAAGAACCCAATGTTTTTCGGCGGGCTTTCAAGCGTTGGACCGGCAAAAGCCCCAAAAATTTTAGCCAAGAGGCTTAAAAAAAACTTAATAATTTGGGGAATCAATGAGTGAAATAGTATTTGCGAAGGAGGGTAGGGAGATTACAAAACATTTATAACTACTTGATTATCTTTGACTTTTGACAAATATGAATGTAATATAGCCTTTAGGTTGTGCCTCCCACAGCCTAAAGGCTGTGTTACAATATTATTCAATACTTCGGACAGTTTTTATAAGTAATTGATTATCAGCTAGTTATGTTATTTTAAATATTTCTTGTAACTAATTGATTATCAAGCACTTAACAAAAAACTCGGAAAAGAATCCCCTCCGGGGGCAGGGGGCTTAGAAACCAGAAACTGTCCGAACTATTGTTATTAATACTTGATTATCAGTCAATTAAAACTCTTCAAGCCTTTTCAGAAAAACCGTATTTTTCCTGAAAAGTGTAAAGAACCACAGTCAAGTTTGAATAGAATTAAGAAAGTAATCCAAAAAAATATTGAATTGGCAGTGTAATTTATCAAAAAATCAATCCAACCGCGACCTTTCGCTCTCCAGCCAGCGCGATTTATCGAGATAGTCATTGAATACTTTGCGTTCTTTATTATCCAAAATCCGATAAAAAAGTGTAGTACTACTGGCGCATTTGTTTTTAAAATCTTGCCACAAAGCCATTCCCTTTTCTTTGCCAAACATTCCCACAAAATCATCTAAAACCACATAAGCCTCAAAATCCATCAAGGCTTGCATAAATTCGGCAAAATCGCGGCTTCGTTGCTTATTCATAGTTTATATGTTTTTGTAAGCAAAGATGCTCAAAAAAAAATTAAAACAAAGTTTTTTCCTGAGTATTTCATTAAGTACCTGATAATCAAGGGTTTATTTATTAAACATTCATTCATTTGAATAAATGACCTCAAGTAGTTAATTTGAATTGAGTTGATTTGGGTTTAGATTTGCACTAAGGTCAGTTGATAAGTAATTATCCATTGACTATCAACAACTTATAGGTTTTTTGTTACCAAAATTCGGCAATTTGATTATGCGAAACAAAGGATTTGGCTGATTTTTTGTAATTTGAAAATCTATATACACAAAACTCAAAATACAAAATACCCACCCAAGCTCCCCACGAGTAGGGGTGATTGAAGCATAAAATTATGAATAAAGTAATTCATCCGCCCAAATCAGAATGGGCAAAATTTATCCAACGTGGCGGTCAAAGCTACGCCAATCTTTATCAGGCAGTTCAACCCATTTTGCAAGAAGTAAAGCTCGACGGCGATGCCGCCGTCCGAAAATATGTAGAAAAGTTTGATAAAGTCCATATCGACAACTTTCAAGTAACCGAAGATGAGTTTAGAGAAGCCAACTCTTCGGTAAGTGAAGAATTGAAAAAAGCAATTCAAACCGCCAAATACAACATTGCCAAATTTCATTTGGAACAAAAAGAACACAGCAAAAAAATTGAAACAATGGAAGGCGTGATTTGCTGGCGCAAAAGCACGCCTATTCAAAAAGTTGGTTTGTATATTCCGAGCCAAAACGCCCCCTTATTTTCTACGATTTTGATGTTGGGGATTCCGGCAAATATGGCGGGTTGTGAAGAAATTATTATGTGTTCGACTCCCGACCGCAATGGCAAAATCAATCCGGTGATCCTTTATACTGCCTATTTGCTCAACATTCGCAAGGTGTATAAGTGTGGCGGGGCGCAAGCCATCGGGGCAATGGCTTATGGCACGGCTACCATTCCCAAAGTGGACAAAATCTTTGGACCCAGCAACCAATACGTAAGTGCCGCCAAGCAATTGATTGCCGAAGAAGGCGTAGCCATTGATATGACTGCCGGCCCTTCGGAAGTACTGGTGATTGCCGACGAAACCGCCAACCCTACCTTTGTGGCGGCAGATTTGCTCTCGCAAGCCGAACACGGCATCGATAGCCAAGTAATACTGGCAACTCCTTCCGAAAAATTTGCCGAAACTGTACTCCAAGAAGTAGAGCGACAAGTAGTAGCCCAACCCCGCCAAGAGATTATCCGCAAATCGCTGGCAAATAGCTGGATATTGGTATTCAAAGATAGTTTTGAGGCAATGGAGTTTTCTAATGAATACGCGCCCGAACACTTGATTATTGCTACCGCCAATGATGACTATTTAGCCGAGAAAGTAATCAATGCCGGTTCGGTATTTTTGGGCAATTTTTCGCCCGAAAGTGCCGGTGATTATGCCAGTGGACCCAACCACACCCTGCCGACTGAGGGCTTTGCCCGTACCTTTAGTGGAGTATCGTTGGATTCGTTTGTCAAAAAAATCACTTTTCAAAAACTTTCGGCTAAAGGAATTCAAAACATTGGCAAAACCGTGGAGATAATGGCAGAAGCCGAAGGCTTGTTTGCCCACAAAAACGCAGTTACAGTTCGTTTGGAGGCTTTGAGTAAGTAGGTTTCAAGTCGTATTTAGCTATTTGTTGATACCTACGACAGCCTTAAAATCAAAAAATCACAAATTGCGAAAATAAAGCCTAAAGCAATGCAAATAAATGCCACCATTACAGGATTACAATACAAAGTTTTTCTTGAGTCAAAAGTAATTAACGTGAATACTTTGATATTTATTAAAAAAGTACAAAAACTTAAATTCTAAAAAAAATAATCCAAAATCCCCCCAAGCCGTCATCCTGAAAGGAACTTGGTTGAATTGTTATCTCTTATAATTTTTCTACAATTAATGGATAATCAATAAATTATAATTTCACCCCTCCTTCGGAGGGGCAGGGGGAGGCTGAAACAAGTCCACAAAGTTCCTTACAAGATGACTTACTTGTGTTTTTTTTATTTTTTTTGATACAGTATTTATAATATTAACTAATTGATTACCAGTATTTTATATATTTTTACAAAAGTTATTTCATTTTTTTATTATATTAAAATAATACAATTTTGTTTTTGAAATAATTGATAATCCACTCAAAATAGTAAACTTTTGTAATATAACTATCTCATTATCAGGTATTTATCAAAATATTCGCGTTAATTATGTCAAAATAAGCAAGCAAACAAAAGTGCAAATGCACAGTGAAAAAGGGATAGATGATTTTCAAGAAATAATCAGTGGTAATCTCAAAGAATTTATGGAGTTTTCGCGCCAAAAAGCAAAAGACGCACAAAGTCGGGAATTTGTAACCGTACAACCCAAAGAAGTTTTAGAAACGTTAACCAAAGCAAAAATTACTATTACAAATTATTTGGGTGGGCAATATTTTTTGACGGTTGATGAAATTCAAATGGACAAAAAAGACGTTTATTTGATAGAAGCAAAACACGCAAAATCAAGCCTTTTGCCAAGTAAAAGCGACATAAAAGATGGTTTACTCAAAATGATTTTATACACCAATTTGAAAAATACAGAAGTAAACGGAGAATCAAAAAATGCAAATCCTGTTTTACTTTTGACTTCATCTAAACTACAATCAGAAATCAGTTCAAATGCTAAAAAAGTAGAAATAAATAATTTTTTTACAAAAAATAAATTCAAAAACACGCAAAAAGAATTGATTATCAATTTATTTGTAGAAGCACAAGCAAACGGTTTTTTGGTAATTTTGAAAAAAGCATAAAACTATGATAAAAAGCCCCTTGCGATACCCCGGTGGAAAAAGCAAAGCCTTAGAACAGATTTTGCCTTTAATTCCTTATTTTGAAGAATTTAGAGAGCCTTTTGTGGGTGGTGGTTCGGTATTTTTGGCTTTAAAACAACTTTATCCTGATAGAAAGTATTGGATTAATGATTTGTATTTAGAATTATATAAGTTTTGGGAGTATGCGCAAAAAGACTTGCAAGGGGTTATAAATCAGGTAGATATTTGGAAAAATGAATTTAAAAATGGCAAAGACTTACACAAGTTTTTAGGAGAAAATATTAGCGTTTTTGACGACATTAAAAAAGCAAGTGCATTTTTTGTATTTAATCGAATTACATTTTCAGGTACAACCGAGGCCGGTGGTTTTTCAGAACAAGCTTTTCAAAAACGGTTTACAGATACAAGCATTGGGAGGCTAAAACTACTAAAAAATGTAATGAGTGAAACAGAAATTACAAATTTAGACTATCAAAAAGTGGTAGAACGAGAAGGCAAAAACGTTTTTCTTTTTCTTGACCCACCTTATTTTGCTGCCACAAAATCGGCACTTTATGGCAAAAATGGAAAACTGCACAAAAGTTTTGACCACGAAAGGTTTTGCCGAAACAATGAAAAACTGTAACCATAAATGGCTAATTACTTATGATAACAGCCACTATATCAAAGATATGTTTTCTTTTGCAAACATAATGGAGTGGAATTTAATGTATGGAATGCGTAACCAAACCGAAAATTCAGACCAATTGGGTAAAGAGATTTTTATTACAAATTTTGAACTTGACAAAAAGAAAATAGTAAAACAAAAGCAAGTACCACCCAACATTGTATTTGAGGAGAGTAGGCTAAAGTGCTAAAATGAACTAATAATACTATGTTATCAATAGTTCGGACAGTTTCGGGTTTCTAAGCCCCCTGCCCCGCCAGAGGCGGGTTCTTTTCCGATTTTTTCGTTAATTCCTTGATTATCCTCCAAAGGCGGACACAGTCAATTACTTATAAAAAATGTCCGAAATATTGGTTATTTGACCTAGACAATTATGCTATCAAAGCCTATCTACAAACACACTTTCTTGACATTTTTTTTATAAACCATTGATAATCAAACACTTAAACCTTATAAGATTTGTACAAACCCAATTTGCTAAAATATTTGTTTTTATGACTAATGACCCCGAACTCGACGGCAAATATCTGGGAACTATCACCCAAGATTTTGTCAAAATTGCCAAAGTTTTGCAAGAAGCCGCCTATCAAATTCGCGTCCGCAATATTTCCGATTATCCGATTTTTGCCATTAGCAAAGACCCGATTCAGATTGGGCAATTGTTGATTGAACAAGGCAAAGGAGGCTTGACCTGGAATTACTATATATCGTATCTGGAAGACTTCAAAAATCGGCAATTGATTGAAACCGATAAAGAAGATTTTTTTAAAGAAAATTATAAAAATCCCGACGAGTTTTGTTGTCTTTTTGTGGTTGATGTGGACAAAGGATTTACCAACTTTGTGTATATCCCTTTTCCTGAAGATGATTTAATCGATTGATAATGAGGTGGTTGATAAAATAATTTTGAGAAATTAAATTTTTACCAAAACTTATTTCTAATTTCGTTGCTTGATAACAAGTTTTAGCATCAAAATCCAATGAAAAAAATATTTTTGGTAAGTTTGATATTTATTTTGGGCGGTTTGACCCACCTGGGCGCGCAAACCCCCAATCACCCGCGTTTGGCGGCACTCAAAAACTTTCCGATGTTTAACTCGCTCGAGGAAGCTCTCAAAGTGCCGGAGTCGGTAGTGATGTTGAGCCTCAAAAACAAAAATTTGCAGGGGATTCCGGCTAGTATCGGCAAGCTCAAAAATTTAGTTTATTTAGATGTATCCAATAACCAACTTAAAGTACTGCCGCCCGAAATCAGCCAACTCAAAAAACTCGAGATTTTAGATGTAAGCACCAATCAGCTTACTTTTTTGCCCAAAGAGCTGTATAGTCTGCCCAATATCCTGATACTCAATGCAGGACATAATCAAATTTCGGATATCAATTATAGTTTTGACAAATTGAAAAACCTCGAAATGTTTGATTTGAGTTACAATCAAATTGAAGAAATACCTGTAAGTTTTGCCAAACTTACCCAACTCAAAAACCTCAATTTGGCAAATAATCAACTCCAGCACCTGCCCACCGAATTTATCGGTTTTGTCAATTTAGAAATTTTGAATCTGTCCGCCAATCCACTTACCCATCTAAGCGAAGAAATCAACAGTGCTAATTTGCCCAAAATCAAAGAGTTACAGCTTATCAATACCAGTCTATTGCCCGAAGAGAAGCAAAAACTGCGCGACTCATTTACCGGCAAAAAAGTTGAAATTCTGTTTGTGAAGAAAAAATAAAATTTTTGCTTATCCTTTATTCAATAGTTTGGACAGTTTCTAGTTTCGAGTTATTTACTAAGTATTTGATAATCAGCTAGTTACATAAAATATTTAAAATAGCATAACTAGCTGACCGTGTCCGCCTTTGGAGGATAATCAGCCAGAGGCAGACACAGTCAATTACTTATAAAAACTGTCCGAAGTATTGTTATTAAAAATCGTTTTAATCAACTTCGGCAAAGTTTAAAACTTCGAAGTTGAAACGGGTGCATTTCAAATTTACCACCTATTACCCTCTCCTTCGGAGAGGGCAGGGTGAGGCAAAAGAAATGCGTAAATTTGAAATGTACCCAGTTAAAACTCATTAACTAAGACATAACTACCTGATAGCCAAGCGATTACCTTGATGTTTTTTGCTTGGCAAACTCCAATAATTTGCGAGTAGGCTCATTCAAATCTAAGTTTAGGGCTTGGTCTATACTACACCACTGGTGGCTTTGTGCCTCATCGTTGAGGATTAAATCTTGGGTTTGGCTGGTATGGCATTGGTAATTGAGAAATACAAAGTGCATTGGTTTGTAAAATTCGGGCGAATACACTACTTCCTGCCACAACAAAAATTCAATTTGAAAAATATCCAAATTCGTTTCTTCTTTGAGTTCTCGACTCAGAGCTTGTTCGGCGGTTTCGCCCAGTTCAATTTTGCCGCCCGGCAAGCCGTATTTATCGTGCCATTTGTGCGTGCGTATCAATAAAACCTCATTTTGCGGATTAAAAATCAAAGCTCCAACTGTTATCAAAGGGTAGTTTTGTAAACTCATAGGTAATGTTTAAATAATGAATTAAAAACAAAATGCACTGAAATACCAACATAATACATTGATTACCAGTGATTTATAATAATTTGCGGGATCTTCACCACTTTTCAGGAATTGCCTTTAGGAATTCCATTGAATTCTGAAAAGCTCTCGCTTTTCAGTGATTCTGAACATTACCAAGCAAAATGA
>JALONJ010000004.1 GCA_025455045.1 Microscillaceae bacterium
CTTTTGGCTTGATGATGCTACAAAGTAAATACTCAAGTATGCAGCCTATTTGCGTAGTGAAAAATATTTTTGAAAAATTTAAAAATATTTTATAAATACCTGATTATCAATTGATTGTATAAAAATAAATTTAAAAGGTAATTGAAATAGTGATTTCATTTCCAACGAATTGTAGAAGTAACGATTGCTTGACCTTTCAATGTTTTTAATCGCTTGATTATCAATAGGTTATATAAAATTTAAAAAATTAAAAGAGGCAACTTACGAAAAGGCTCAAGGCAGGACTCGAACCTGCAACTTCTGAGAAACTCAGATATTCTAACCAATATGAATTACGAAGAAATCCTCTTCTACGGCACTCTTTCAAGATTGTCAAATTTTATCAACCTTTATAATTGATGCTACAAAGTAAATACTCAAGTATGCAGCCTATTTGCGTAGTGAAAAGTATTTTTTAAAAATTTTTAATTTTTTTTCATAACTTGTTGATTATCAAGCAATTACTCCTAAATCAAAAGGGTTAAAAACGAAAAAAGAATATTTGACTGCCACTGTTCTACGATTGGGCAAGCCCAATCGGTGAGGAATCGAACCTCACGACCTTTAGGAATCGATCCTAACGAAGTATCTTTTTTCTACGACACCTTAATATGATTTTGGATTTTCGATTTCAGATTTTTTACTATTCCGAATTGTATTTTGTCATTCAGAGGTTTATTTCTTAGTCATAAATACCTGATTATCAATCAATTACAAATCATTTAAAAAGAGGCAATGAGCAAATAAAGTTTTTTGTTCTTTGCATTTGACCAACTCTGCCAACAATTCTAACAGATTGTACAGGATTCGAACCTGTGAGGCTTTTAGCCGAAGAATCCGAAGTATCTTTATTTTACGGCACTCTTTTTAATTTTCAAATTTTATGATTTATTTTACTATTTCATTGATTATCAATGACTTATAACAAAAACCAAAAGGCTACAAACGAAAAAGGAAATGGCTTTAAAAAGCCTGCCGTCGTTCTCGTGTTATTGCGAGACTTAGACTGGCAATTCGACATCCGCTTTGGGCGGACTTGCGCCCGCGAGGCGGGCATTTTGCCGTTCACTCACCCGATTGCTCGGGCTACGCTACCTTAGGACCGTTATATTTACGAAGTAACCCTTCTCTACGGCACTTTTGAATGGTTTTAAAATTTTTGTTTAATTGCCAAATCATTGATTTGTTCCCACATCAACGAAGCCGGATAGCTAAAATTACATTCCAAAAAACCATCGTCCCAAGTATAATTATCCGACCAGTCGGCTACAAAGAGCCAGTTATCGCCCTGCCAATTTTGAAATTTAAGGATTTGGCTATCAATGCTTGTTTGCCATTGCTTTTGGAAGTAATTGGTGGTAATGGGATTTGATTTTTTTGAGTTTTTCATTTGATTAGGTTTATACGGTTCAATATTTTTGGCTTATGTTGTAAAAACACAATCTATCTTAGGATTGGTTGCCTGAAGAGTAAATTATATTTTTACAGTTGAATGTTTAGGAAAGATTTAAAAATAAGTTGGGCAAATTAAATTTTCATAATTATTTGATAATCAGCACGTTACAATTTATCCGTCTGTGATGAATCAGCACATTTGTCTGGCTTGGCTCTGTCTTTGGTGCATTTTATAACCCTATCTGCCTCTGGCTGGTTGACTCATTACTTGTGGTATAATGTATTTATTTCCTTAAATCATTGGGGTCTATACTTGTTCCAATCGAGTTGCATCTGTTTTCCAATTCTTCAATGGTTAAAAGCCCAATTTTATAGCAACGAACAAGAAAAAAATATACTGTACCAACCAAGTCTTTTCTTGAATCAATCAGTTCTTTTTTAAAGTTTAATTTAGGCAAAATTGGTTTCCCATCACTAAATTCACATTTACCGTTACATATAGAACAATAATCGAAAACAACTGTGCCGTGTTCTTCCACCCATTCTTTTTGAGCATTATACATCAGATTAAATCGATGCTTGTGTCCATCAATAGCCCTCAACGCTTCTATCACCTCATTCATCCAAAAATCAATATTTGCATAGTGTCCTACTACATAGTGAGTATATCTACCAGTGAACTTTCGCAATTGCTCAGATATCAAATTTGCTTTTTCAATTGTATAAATCATTATTATTTAAAAGCTCTAGGTTACTAAGTGTTATATCATTTTTAAATTGTCTCAGGTTACAAGCAGCATAGCTTTAACGGTAAGCTACCGTAACCCCAGACAATTATTCATATTTTTAAGTTTCTATCAATCGTCTTTCAGGAAACATTTCTTGCCAAATCAGTTTGATTTTATCGGTAATGGCTTGATAATCAGCAAATTGTCGCCAGTAACCATAATTGATCTGGATGGCAATGTGTTCTTGGCGTATCAAATCCTTTAAATCAAGTACTTGGGCAAGATGGGCAATTTGTTGATGCGCAGTCATTTTTTTAAAAACCTGCGTATTTTCAATCAAGCCTTGATAAAACTCACTATAAAAAGCGCGAGTTACCTGAATACAACCGACAATTTGCCGGTTCATCTCCGTCAATTCTTCAGCCGGAATCCACAATTCTTCGTGCATTGCCCCACCTACTATTTGTACCTCATATTTTTTGACATATTGTTGAGGCAACTCAAATTCGGTTACAAATCCGCAATAACTCGGTTCGGCAGGCATATTCCACTCTACCGATATTTGGGTAGCGTATTCAATGTTTAGTACTGGATAAAATATAGGTTGCCAAGCCAAGCGTGGTGGAAAAGCCCTAGCTTCGGTGAGCAGTATTCTTTCCAACTCTAGCAAACCTACGGGGCGAAACAATTTTTGCGTTTTCATATCGACATTTTTTTATTAAAATCTTACATCATAAATATGATGTAAGATTTTGGACAAAATCGTAGCGTTATAACCTCGATTCCCGAACCAAGATTATCAAAAACAAGGGCATTGGTTTCATTTTGCGTATCAATCAGCTTTAATAGAAACCAGCCACTCGTAAAAATAAGATAAGTACAACCATCACGGACACCTCCTAAGTTTAAGGTTTAGGATTTTCACAAACCACAAAAACTGTTTTAAATGATTGATAATCAGCAAATTGACTCTTTCAATTTTACAATTTTTGGCGAAAATCACTCCTTTGTTTGTATCTCAACTCAACAAACCAGAGCAAGCGTTTAGCCACAGGCTACCATTGCCTACGGCACTTCTACGCTTAAAAGCTCAATTGCCAACGTAAAAATAGTTGAGCAAAAGACAGTGCCTAATTTGGTAAATACCTGATAATCAGGGCTTTGGCTTTTGAGACAGATGTAGATTTTATGGATAATTTATTGACAATCAATCCATTATGACAAAATCCAAAATCGGCTCTAAGCAATAGCGTAGGGGCTTTCCGAAATGATTTTCAATGGTTTGGACTCAATAGTGCCACGATTTTTGATTTTGCTTGCGCAAAGGTGGTGGTATTTTGCGTCCGAAAAGAAATTTTAAAAGTTTTTGGGATTTTTTCGGAAAGCCCTGATTTCTATAGTTTTGAATCATTGTTTTGGGCTTCCCGACAGAGGCGGGATTTTTTGTTTCCCTTACCTACTTATCGTTGTCACCCACTAGGGTACTTGCTTGTATTCTTCCCCACACTTTTGGATTATCTGGACTTGTAATTTGTTGATTTTCAATCATTTTCAAGTCCGCAAATCTGCCAAATGCTAGGTCAAGATGACACTTGCCAAGTATTGATTCATTGCGATATGTACGTAAGCGTAACATTTTGATTTTAGTATTTAATTCGTTGTACGAAGTTAGTGCAAATTTAGTTTGGTTTTTGTTTTTTTAAAAAAATCAATTCATTTTTTATGATTGATTTACGTTTTGCATCCTTTACAACCGCTTGGTTGGGGTTCAATTGACTGTTTCCTTAATCAACTGAATATGAATCGTTTGAATTATGCGACAAAGTTAAAGGGCTGAAAATTAATATGCAAGTTTTTTGCAAAAAAAGTTTGCTTTTTTTATAAAAAATATTTTTGAAGTGATTTTATTACATTTATTTGCTAAAAAACACTGAAAAATCTCTTGGAAATCAATATTAAGAATTCGCTATTCACCTCTTTTATAGAAATCAAAAATTTTTACTAACCTCTTGATTATCAAGGAGTTAGTATTTCTTATTAAATAATTTACAACTATCTGATAATCAATGAGTTATAATATTATCAAGAATTACATATCTTTGATTCAAGATAGGTTTTTTGACAATTCAATCTCTGATTATCAATCCATTGTATATATGCAAACCTCTAGAGTAATATTTATCACCGGCGCGGCAAGCGGCATAGGCAAATGGCTTGCCGAACATTTGTATCGTCAAGGGCACCAAATTGTGGCTACCGACCTCAACGAAGCCGGACTCCAAATCCTTGCCCAAGCCAACCAATGGGCGGATGACCGCACCATCATTCAAAAACAAGATGTAACCAGTATCGAGACTTGGCAGGCTCTGCTTGCGCAAACCCTCCAAAAATTTGGTAAATTAGATGTTTTGTTAAATGTTGCGGGGGTTTGCCAGCCCGGACTCATTTATGAAACCGAAATGGACAAAGTTCATTCGCAAATTGACATCAATCTCAAAGGTACTATCTATGGTTCGAAACTAGCCGCCGAGCTAATGGTCAAGCAAAAAAGCGGGCATATCATCAACATTGCGTCTATTGCGGGTATTGTACCGGCTTGGGGTTTCAATCTCTACAATGCCGCCAAATTTGGCGTGCGGGGTTTTACCTTGGCAATTGCTTATGAACTTGCCGAACACAACGTAAATGTAACCGTAGTCTGCCCCGATGCCGTCGAAACGCCAATGGTCAAGGGAATGGAAACCAACCGCGCCGCCGCGATGGTTTTTGGGGGTTCGCGCACGCTTACGGTGGACGAAATCGGTCAGGCTATTGTCCAAAAAGCCCTGATTCAAAAGAAATTGGAAGTAGTGCATACCGTAGGCAATCGCGGGTGGCTGGTGCGTTTGGGGGGCTTGGTACCGCGAATGGGCTTGAGCAAACTAGCCCAAAAAATCCGCCAAAAGGGTTGGGCGGCGCAGGAGAAAAGGAAGAGAAGTAAGTAATCAATCAAGATTTTCAATAACCTTGATCTATATGAATATACAAAAATTTGCCTTATTTTTAATCGATTTGATTATATTTGTAGCTAGAATTGAACTTAAATAATGAATAAAGCAGAAGCTATCATCTCGGAATTAGAAAAATTAAATACCTATAATCATATAGAGGTTGCTGATATAGATGAAATTATCGATGGTTTTGAGTATGCGCCCATTCGCCAGTATTTGGCGGCAATGCGCATTGGCGTAAAACCAGAAGATGCTACTGCCAATTTATTGAAAAGCTTAATTAATGATGTTTTGAGTAAAACTTTTTTTTCGGAGTTTAGATTACAGAAGGGCTATGTCGATTTTGCTATTCAAGAAAACTTAAAAAATCCGGTTTTGATTGAACTCAAAGCTCTTTTTGCCATTGAGCGCGACCAGAAGGACAGACACAAAACCCCCAAATATCTTGATTATCGCGGTTTATCTTACCAATATGACCAAGAACAAGTCAAAAAATACCTTTTGGATAATGATTTTTTAGTTTTGACCAATTTGCGTGAGGCTTTTTTGTTTGACAGAGATTCATTTTTTGATTTCAAACCATTTGCAACTATTCCTTTTACCCAGCTTTTGCGGGAGTTTTTGCTCAATGAGAGTTTGTGGGATACAATTTTACGCTTAGAAGACACTACCAATAAGCCCAACCTAGAGCAAGAGTTTTTTAAGTCTTTGTCTAGCTGGTTTGAGTCATTTAGTCAAGTAAATTATCACAATAATGAGGAATGGACACGCGAAGAATTAATAGTTTTGTTGCTAAACAAAGTTATTTTTATCAAAACTTTAGAGGATTTTGGTTTAATTCCTTTTCGGTTTTTAGAAAATATGTATTTTCAAAAAATCCGCGATTGGGAGCCACGCGGATTGGATAGAGTATTTGATAATTTTTTTGGCGAATTGGAGGATTGGTTTTGGGAATATTATGATACTGATTTGTTTAAGACTCGTATTTGGGGTTATATTGATAAAGATGAAAAAAACCTCAAAAGATTCAAAGATATTTTTGAACAAACCCTTGGGTTTGGTGTATGGGAACAAACCTTTGGCAAGGGAATGGTTCATTATAATTATCGAAAAATTGATGAAGATGTTTTTGGCAAAGCTTACGAAACCTTTATTGCCCAAAAGAGAAAAGATTCGGGCATATATTATACCCATCGTTTGATAACTCAATTTATGTCGGAACAAATAACCCAGCAATTATTTGCCGATATATTGGCCGAAATTTTAGACTTTTTGGACAAAGAAGACTATCAAAATGCCCAAGTTACATTTGATAAGATGAAGCAAATCCGAATAGTCGATACTTGTTCGGGAAGCGGTAGTTTTTTGATTAAAGTCTTGCGAGAAATCTATCACTACTATGAAGCAATTGACCAAAAAACCAATTGGATTCATCAATTGAGAGATTTGAACCTGAGTGCAACTACCGTCAAAGTTCGTCAAATTGAAGATTTTAGGCGTTACAATATGCTTGACGCCCCCCGCAAATTATTAGCTAGTATTATTCTAAACCATATTTTTGCCATTGACCTTGATGAAGGGGCTTTGGACACCGGCAAAACCAATATTTGGAAAGAAGCAGTCAAAATCAAACCTACTTTTTTTATTTATCACAAACTTACGCAACGCAACGGACACGTTTTGCCCAATTTGGCAGTCAATTATATTCAAGGCGATTCATTATTAGATTTAGATATTAGGGAGCAAATTGAGATTCTAGAGCAGGTTTTTGCCCCGGAAATTGTGCAAATGCATCAAATTAGGCAACAATATTTACAAAATCCTTTTGAGCCTGAAGTTCTAGAACCCATTCCAGAGCTTAAGAAGAAGCTAAGAGCCTGCCTTGAAACTCATTTCTACCATATCAATCAATGGGAGGGTCGCTCACCTATTTTGATGGCATTAGAGTTTTTCTTTATATACTTTGACGAGAATGGCACAGCGTATTCTCCTGATAATCAAGGCTTTGATGGTATTATTAGCAATCCACCTTGGGAAATTATCAAACCTATTCAAAAAGAATTTTATGATGCCAATGTGCGCTATACTCAGCAAATTGGTAAATATACCTTAGATAAAAATGAGTTTGACCAACAGTTTGCGAAAAAAATAGCTAGTGATGAGGCTTTCAGTATAGCTTGGGAAAATTACAAAGGATTTTATGATCAATACAAAAATTATTTGTATAAAATCTATCAACATCAAGGCGAAGGCGATTTGAATTTCTTTAAATTATTCATCGAGCGCGATTTAGAGCTGATTAAGCCCGAAGGATTTATGAGTTTGCTTATCCCTTCAGGTTTTCAAACTGATAAAGGGGGAAGCGAATTGCGAAAGCTCTTGCTCAAACAGAACACTTTGAATCAATTGTTTAGTTTTGAAAATAAAGGTTATAAGGCAAAAGAAAGCGATAAACATAAGACTAAGATATTTCCTGATGTCCACCCTCAATTCAAATTTAGCATCATCAATGCCCAAAAAATAAAAAACTCCAGCGAAAATTATGATTTTAAAGGTTTATTTTATTTGCATCACCCTCAAGATTTGTATGATAAACAACCTATGCTTATCAATGCTGAAATGATCAAACGGTTTTCAGCAGATAATTTATCTATTATGGAGTTTAGGAGTGCGCAAGATTATCAACTGTGTAGCAAAATATTGGATACCCACCGTTTGCTCAAAGATTGGGGATATGATTTTCGCCGCGAATTTCATATGACAGATGATGCAAAGCTGTTTCATAAAGTTCGAGATCAAAATTTGCCGCTTTATGAAGGCAAAATGATTTATCAATTTGATAGCAAATTTAGCCCGCCCAACTATTTTTTGAATGAAGATGAAGTTCGAAAAATCTTACTCCAAAAAGAAATAACTCGTATAAAAAGTGATTTGAAACTCAAACAAAAAAATGAAGATTTAGCCCAATATTTTGATAATGAAAACTTCAAACTTGATTATCAAACCTATCGCTTGGTTTATCGTTCGGTAGGAGGCTCAACCAATGAACGCACCTTGATAGCTAGTATGATTCCTCCTAATCACTTTGCTGTACACTCTCTCAATTATTTAATTAATTGTACTTATGAAATAAAGGCTGGAGAAATTATCCAAAATCTGTTAGCTGAGGTAGAAGTTGTTTATCTTCAAGCATTACTCAATTCATTGACACTCAACTATTTCATTCGAAATAAAATTTCGGCTAACCTGACCATTAATTTTTTATATGAACTTCCTATTCCCCTTGCCTCAGACGATTTAAAACAAAGAATTATTCAAAAATCTTTGGCTTTGTTGATTCATAAAAATAATCAACAAGGTGAATATGAAGCTCTAAAACAAAGCACCTCATTTGTGATTGATATTCCTAACGCTCAATTAAATTACTTAAGAGCCGAATTAGAAATTTTGATTGCTCAAGAACTCTATGGATTAACTAAAACTGAATGGCTTTACTTGACTTCTACCTTTATTTATGGGGAAAATCCTACTACCCGTCAAGAATTAGATGATATAATTAGAATAAGCAATGATTTGTACAGATAATCCATTTGTTGTGATTATCTAATTTTGAACAACCCATTACAAAGCCCTAAAAATCAAGTATTTACAAAATAAAATGATGCTATTTCCTATATTTCGTAAAAAAACTTATTTCAAAATTTTAGAAAAGTACAATTTTTATATATTTATTAAGGCAAATTTTGTAAAACTTAATAAGATTTTGTCTTTCAATCGATATGGTGCTTACTAAGAGGTAAAGTTTCAAATAAAAATCCATAAGTGTTTGATTATCAATCACTTATGGATTTATAGGTTTTAAACCAGCATCTTCGCTCTACTCACCACTTTATCTAATCCGCTCGAATCTTTCCCTCCAGCAGTAGCGAAAAATGGCTGTCCGCCGCCGCCGCCTTGAATTTCTTTGGCGAGTTCTTTAATGATGTTTCCGGCGTGGTAATTTTTGGTTTTGACCAAGTTTTCGGCAATCATTACTGCAATTTGCGGTTTGCCTTGAATATCAGCGACTAATACACAAAACAAGTCTTCGGTTTTTGCCTTCAAGTCGTAAGCCAATTGCTTCAAAGCATCGGCGGAAGGTACTTTTACCTTTTGGGCAATAAAATTGACTTCGCCGATTCGTTCCAATTGATTCAATAATTGGTCTTTTAATCCACTAACTTGCTGATTTTCAAATACTTCTATTTGTTTCTGCAAATTTTTGTTTTCTTCCAATAAATCCAAAACGGCTTTTTTCAAGTCTTTGGGATTTTTGAGAATTTCCTTCAATTCATTCACCAAATTCAATTGTTCATTGTAAAATGCTTCGGCTTTATCAGCCGTAATTGCCTCTACGCGCCGGATTCCCGCCGAACTTGAACCTTCGGAAGTGATTTTGAACAAACCGATTTTGCCGGTATTGCTCACGTGCGTACCCCCGCATAACTCGCGCGAATAGTTAGCATCAAAAGTAATCACCCGCACAAAATCGCTGTATTTTTCGCCAAACAAAGCCGTAGCGTGTAATTCCTCCACTGCCGTTTTGAAAGGCACATTGCGGCGTTCATCTAAGGCAATATTTTCTCTAATCTTCTGATTCACAATGTTTTCCACTTCGGTAATTTGCTCATCCGTCATTTTGCCATGATGCGAAAAGTCAAAACGCAAAATCTCGTCATTCACCAATGAACCTTTTTGGGCAACGTGATTACCCAAAACTTGGCGCAAAGCTGAGTGCATCAGATGGGTAGCTGAGTGATTGTTTTCAATTAAACTGCGGCGACTTGAATTTACTTTTGCCTCGACTACAACACTGGCTAAATCATTGATTTCCAGCCAATTAGTATCTTCGGTCAAATGTACAATCAAATCATTTTCTTTTTTGGTATCGATAATTGTTAATTCGTAATTCCCAATTTTCAATTTTCCCGTGTCGCCCACTTGTCCACCTGATTCAGCATAAAATGGGGTTTTTGCCAATACAATTTGATACAGAGGTAGAGGTTTTTCCTTTTGGATAATTTGTCGATATTTAACTATTTGAGTTTCAGCCCATAAAGTATCATAGCCCACAAATTCAATTTTATCGATTGGATTAACTTCCACCCAATCCGAAGTTATTTTTGCTTGAGCATTGCGCGCGCGGTCTTTTTGAATTTGCATTTCCGCCTCGAAGCCCTTTTCGTCAATTTGCAAATTATTTTCTTTGGCAATCAAAGCCGTTAAATCCGCCGGAAAACCAAAAGTATCATATAATTTAAAGACTTCTTTGCCATCAATTACAGTCGTTTTTTTATTGCGGGTTTGGCTCATTACTCCATCAATCAATTTTAAACCCGTTTCTAGGGTTTCTAAAAATGATTTTTCTTCTTCTCGAATCACATTTGTCACAAAATCCAATTGTGCATACAATTCAGGAAACACTCCTTTAAATTGCTCGGCTAATTGCGGCACTAAAGTCGTCAAAAATGGTTCTTTAAAACCTAAATAAGAATAACCATAACGCACCGCCCGGCGCAAAATTCGGCGAATTACATAACCGGCTTTGTTATTCGAGGGGATTTGCCCATCCGCAATGGCAAAAGAAACTGCCCGAATGTGGTCGGCGATTACGCGCATCGCAATATCAGACCTCACCCCCGTCCCCTCTCCTGTTGAGAGGGGGGAAGTACCGTAATAAGGAATGCCGCTTTTTTGCGAAATAGTTTGAATTAAAGGTTGAAAAACATCCGTATCATAATTGGAAGTTTTGCCTTGAATCGCCATACAAAGCCGCTCAAAACCCATTCCGGTATCTACGTGCTGGGCAGGCAGGCGTTTGAGCGATTTGTCTGCCATTCGCTCAAATTGCATAAATACATTGTTCCAAATTTCAATCACCAAAGGATTGTCTTGATTGACCAAATCGCCCCCGGGGATTTGGGCAATTTCACTCTCGGGGCGCAAGTCAATGTGAATTTCCGAACAAGGTCCGCAAGGACCTACTTCGCCCATTTCCCAAAAATTGTCTTTTTTGTTGCCAAATAAGATATGATTTTCGGGCAAATATTGTTTCCACAATTCAAGGGCTTCAGTATCGGGTTCGAGATTTTCTTTGCTATCTCCCTCAAACACCGTGGCATACAAGCGGTCTTTGGGCAATTGATACACTTCGGTCAAGAGTTCCCAAGACCATTTGATGGCTTCTTTTTTGAAATAATCGCCAAACGACCAGTTACCCAACATCTCAAACATTGTATGGTGGTAAGTGTCGTGTCCTACATCTTCCAAATCGTTGTGTTTGCCGGTTACGCGCAAGCATTTTTGGGTATCGGCAATTCTCACTGATGGAGGTGTGCCGTTACCCAAGAAAAAATCTTTGAATTGCGCCATTCCCGAGTTGGTAAACATCAAAGTAGGGTCATTTTTAAGCACCAAAGGCGCGGAAGGGACAATCAAATGCCCTTTAGATTTGAAAAAATCTAAAAATGTTTGGCGAATTTCGTTGGAAGTCATCATATAATTAAATACTAATATGCTAATTTAATAATATGCTAATGTGCTAATAATCAATTAATTAGCAAATAAGCAAGTTTAGGTGATTGATTTGAAAAAATTAATTAATTATCAAATTAAATCGAGGCGCAAAATTAGCGGAAAAAGCGGGTTTTGGCAAGTCTAAGCACAATGCTGTTTTCACACTTTATTAATTTTAAGAGCATAAATACCTCATTATCAATTAGTTACATCATATTCTTGGTTTTAAAATCCAATCTTTTTTGGCTTTTGTGATAAATTAATTTGAAATATTTGCAATTCTTTTCTAATTTGAGCCAAAATTGAGATGACACTTTTAAAATAATGAATCCTATTAGAAATAAGTCTTACGCTTTCGCGCCCAACCATACTTGAGTCGCCACTCCTATCATTATTTTCAATTTGCATTTTTATTTTTAAATAGTCAAATGAAATCATTTGATTGATTTTTGAATAAACTTATATTCATAACTTATTGATAATCAATCAATTAACAATAATCACTTAATTAAGACTAACTTTTTAAAAAATCCATTGCAAGGCGGGCTAAGGCTGAAATTTGGGCTTTGTTGTAATAATTTTTATTTTGGAACTTAAATTGTATAGTCAAAGAATTGAATTCGTTATTTACGAAAGCTTATGCAAGAGATTGAAATTTCACAATTAAGAACCCTCACAGACTTGCTAAAAGTGAAGTATGACTATGATTTCTCCAATTATGCGATGTCTTCGTTTCGACGCAGGATACAGCGAATTTTGGAAATCTATAAGTTTCCTTCCTTTGATGCACTGCTTGATAAATTGAGTTTAGGCGATAAAAAATTTTTCCACGAGTTTTTGTCCGAAATCACGGTCAATGTTACCGAAATGTTCCGCGACCCCTCATTTTGGGTAGAACTGCGCGAAAACATATTGCCTTTGATTTTTTCGGAAAACAAAAGTGTAAGCATCTGGCACGCCGGTTGTTCGTCGGGCGAGGAAGTGTACTCAATGGCAATTACTTTGCAAGAGTTGGGCTTGCTCGAGCGCGCCCGCATTGTCGCCACCGACATTGACCAATCTATCTTGAGCAAGGCAAAAGAAGCCGCCTATTCAATGAAGAATATGGAACTGAACGCCAAAAACTACGAGCGCGCCAAAGGCACTTATACCCTTGAGAAATATTACAAAGAGCAAAACGGCAAAGCTTATATGGACAAAACACTGGTCAAAGATGTAGTTTTTAAAGAACATAATTTGGTCAATGGTTCGGCGTTCTCAAAATTTGATTTGATTTTGTGCCGCAATGTGATGATTTATTTTAATCAACAGCTCCAAAATCACGTCTTGAAAGTGTTTCACGAAAGTTTGTTCAAAAACAGTTATTTGGTCGTGGGTTCTAAAGAGTCGTTGATTTGGTGCGAAATCGCCAACAAATTTGCCATTGTAAACAACGAAGAAAAAGTTTATAAAAAAGTAAAAGACTAGGGGGGAAATTTTCAGATTTTTGAATTTTCAAATTTTTGAATTTCTGAATTTTTGAATAGATTAAGTCTAAGGAATAGATACGGAATAGTATAATTTTTTAAAATATAAATCATTGAAAATCAAGTAGTTATATAATTTATAATTCCTAATTATTAATTCCTAATTCTTAAAAGTTTTCCTAGCGGGAAAAAATTTGAAAAAGATGTTTTAATTAAAAAATATATCGAGTTTGTAGTTTGATGATTTTGAATATAAGGAATAAGTATGAAATGATTAAACATTTATGGAATCGCAATTAATTGATAATCAGATATTTATTTAATTTTCGATTCCTAATAATTAATTTCTCATTTCTTAGTATTATCTTTTTTGCCAAACTACGAGCCAATTTACTGAGTATGACTCATATCAAAGTAGATAGCCACTATAGAGCCATTGTTATTGGCGGTTCTGCCGGTAGCTTTCAAGTCATTAGCAAGATTTTGAGTGCCTTGCCGAGTGATTTTGAGTTGCCGATTATGATGTGTTTGCACCGCCTGCGCCACGTGCGCAACGGCTTTGTGGAAGCATTGAACATCAAAAGCACCATTGCCATCAAGGAGCCTTATGACAAAGAGTCTATCAAAAAAGGGAATATTTACTTAGCCCCGGCTAATTATCATTTGGGGGTAGAACTAGGCAATACCTTTGCCCTTACTACCGAAGAATTGTTGAATAATTCGCGCCCCGCAATTGATATTCTGTTGCAAACCGCCGCCTATGCTTATCGCAACAAATTGGTGGGAATTTTGCTTTCGGGAGCTAATAAAGATGGTGCAATCGGAATGAAAAAAATTGCCGAGCGGGGCGGTTTGACTATTGTACAAGACCCCAAGGAGTGCCTGATTGATACAATGCCAGTGTCGGCTATGAAAATAACCGAAATCGACCACGTACTATCGGTACAAGGTATCATTGATTTTTTGTTGGAATTGGATAAAAAAGTAAAATTAGTGCATAAACCGGAGGATAAATGAATAGAAGCTATCGGAATTTAGGGCTTTTTTTTGTAGCCGTTTATATTTTTGGAGTTTTGTGGATAGGCTATTACAGCATTACCGACCTCCAAAAACTGACCAAAATTTTCGAGACCTCCACCCTGTTGGTGTATATGGTGGTTGGTATGGGTTTGGTGGGTCTTTTGGCTTTCTTGTTTTTGTATTTGGGAGCCAACAATCGCATAGATGTAATGTATGTAACCGGTTCAGAAAACAAACTGGGCGAGAAAAACGGTTTATCGCCCGACGAAGATTTTATCGATTTGACTTCCAATACTACTTTGGCGGTTGTCAACAATATCAAATCGCATATCAAAGACACCCAAGCCGACCGCAAAAAACTCTTGGAGCAGGTTCTGCGCGATATTTGTAATTTTTTGGAAGCCTCGCTTGGGGCTTTGTATGTTGCCAAATATACCGAGGAAGAAAAAAATTTGATAATGAGTGCCGGTTATGCCCTCATTCGCTCCGATTCACAGATACCAACTTATAAAGTAGGGGAAGGATTGGTAGGGCAGGTTGCCAAAAACGGTAAACCTATCCGCCTTGATGCCATTCCTGAAGGCTATGTCAAGGTAGTTTCGGGCTTGGGTACGGCTTCGCCGCGCAATATCTTGCTCGCCCCTATCAAAAACAACGAAGGCGAGGTTTTGGGAGTACTAGAACTAGCTTCTTTCAAAATATTTAATGACAAAGATTTGGCTTTCTTGCAAGAAGTGGCACTACTTTTGGCAAGAGAATTGGAAGCAGATGAATTTTATGATGTAAATGTATAGTGCGTAAGATTATACATAACGGAAAACGTTATTACAATAAATAATCATAATTAACTGATAATCAAGCATATAACTAAACTTATAACTCTGAATCCATAACTCTGAACTATTCAAATTATGTTCAAAAATTTCAAATTAGGCGTTGGTTACAAAATCACCATTTTGGTTGTTACGGTAGTCGTAATTTCCATTTTGGCGGTGGGCTATGTAGCCTTTAATTTGAGTAAAAATTCGATTGAGGCGCGTTATAAAGAATCGATTGATGTAGTAGCCCGGCTCAAAACCCAAAAAATTGAAGCTTTTTTCGAGAAAATCAAGGCAAATATTCAGTTTGGCAGTCAGCTCAATTTGATTAAGGAATATTGCGCCAAATACCGCCCTCAAACCCCTACTCAAACCGACACTTTCAAAGTAGTGCCTATCAACAACCGTACAGAGGAAGCCGACTCCACCCAAGAAGCCAAATTGGGGCTACCCAACAACACCGAATACCTAGAATTGAACAATCTTTTGAAAAGTATTTTAGGTAGTTATGAGGTTCGTAGGGTAGCCCTTACCGACCGCAAGGGCAATGTATTGTTTCAGCAAGGTAATGAAGAAGCCAACAATGCCAGCCCGTTTTTTACCGAAAAAGATGACAATACCATTAGCGTAGGGCGCGACTCGGTTTACTTCGGCAATCGTTTTGAGATTAAGGGTGTCAATCTGATGCACGTGTCAGCCCCAGTCAAAGACGCAAATAACCAATTGCTGGGTATTTTGATTTATGAACTTAAGCTGGATTATGTTTATAATTTGGTCAATGACACCACTGGCTTGGGCAATACCGGCGAAATTTTATTGGCAAAAGCCTACAACAATGAAATCACGTATTTGAATGAACCTCGCTTGGCAAAAAAAGCTGGTAAAACCCCGCCCAAACGAGTTTTTTACAACAACAAAAAAGAACTCGCTATACAGAAAGCTACCCGCGAGCAACTCGAGACCGGCTTTATTGATGATATCGATTATCGAGAAGAATCGGTGCTTGCCGCCGCTCATTATGTTCCGATTGTGGACTGGGGTTTGGTAGTCAAAATTGACAAATCAGAAATTGACCAACCCACCAATAACCTCCGCAACAACCTCATCATTGCCGGAGTAGTAGCTTTCTTGATTTCGGTCTTGATTGGGGTAATGTTTTCGCAAAGAACTTTAATTCAACCTTTGTTTTTGTTGAAGGAAACTGTCAATTTGCTCTCCAAAGGGGGACTACCCGACAAAACCGCCCGCGCTCGCCAAACCAATGATGAAATTGGCGAAATGAGCCAACAGTTGAATGAGTTGGTGGACAACCTAAAAGCCAAAACTAAATTTGCCCGAACCATCGGTCAGGGTGATTTGCAATCTAATTTTAAACCCGCCAGTGATTATGATACCTTGGGGAATGCCCTATTGACAATGCGCGACTCCATTGAGCAATCAGCCGAGCGCGATGATGAACGCAACTGGATTGTAACCGGTTTGGCAGAAATTGGGGATATTTTGCCCTCTATTGCCACTATTGAAGAATTGGGCGACTTGGTAACTGAATTTGTTACCAACAAAATTGGGGCGATACAGGGTGCATTTTATACCGTAAACGACAGCAACAAAGACAATATATTTATTGAACTCAATGCCAGCTACGCTTACAACAAAAAGAAATATCTCAAAGCTCAATTCAAGTTTGCCGAAGGATTGGTAGGGCAAGCCGCCATCGAGAAAGACACCCTAGTTCGCACTGAGATTCCGGGCGATTATATGAGCATTAGCTCGGGTATTTTGGGCGACCAAAAGCCTCGTTGTATTTTGATTACTCCACTTATTACCAATGAAACTGTTTACGGAGTATTGGAATTTGCCGGTTTTGAAAAGTTTAACCACCGCGAGATTGATTTTGTCAAAGAAATCAGTGAAATCATTGCCCGTACTTTGTTCAATATCAAAGTAAAAGAAAATACCGAGAGCCTCTTGAAGGATTCGCAAAAAATGGGGCGCGAATTGCAATTACAACAAGAAGTTTTGCGCCAAAATGCCGAGATAATGGAGGCTACTCAAGAAGAACTGCAACGTACCAACCGCGAATTGGAAAATCAAATCCGTGAAGTGCAACGCGCCAACGACCGTACCCGTCTCTTGCTCGAAAACGCCTCTGAGGTTATTACCATTTACGAACCCAATGCAACCATTCGCTATATATCGCCCTCGGTCGAAAAAATCTTGGGTTATAGCCAAGATGAAATGATTGGTATTAGAGATATAGCCTATGTGCATCCTTTAGGAATCGAGGACTTCGAGGGAATGTTTCAAAAATTGATTGACAAACCCGAAGAAAAAGTTACTATCCAATTTAGCTACCTGACCAAAAGCGGGGAGAGGATTTGGCTAGAAGCTACCGGAACCAACCTGCTGGCTGACCCGGCAATTCAAGGTATTGTCGTAAACTCTCGAGATATTACCGAGCGACGAGCGGCTGAAAAAGAACAACGCTTGCGCGGTCAGATGCAAGCCCTCTCCGAAAACTCGCCCGATTTGATTACGCGGATTAGCAAAGACGGCAAACTGTTTTACATTAATCCTACTATCGAATCTTACACCGGCAAGAAAAAAGATGATTATTTGCAAAAATTTTTAGATGAGCTAGAGTTGGGTGGCGGAATCCTCAATTCTTGGAAAGATTTATTGAAAGAGACCCTCAACAAAAATCAAAAAATAAGCCTTGATATGGATTTTCCCTCTATTATGGGCGACCGTGTAATGCAAGTAACTGCCATTCCTGAAGAAAATGAGCAGAAAAATCTGGAATCTATCTTGGTAGTATCGCACGATATTACGGATAGGAAAATCATTGAATTGGAGATTTCGCAAAAGAACCGCAAAATCACCGAATCAATCAATTATGCCAAACGGATTCAAGAGGCTATCTTGCCGGATAGCAATTATATTCGACAATTTTTACAAAATTCATTCATTTTATACAAGCCCCGCGATGTAGTAAGTGGCGATTTCCCTTGGTTTTTGCAAAAAGGTGATGATATTTACATCGCCGCCGTGGACTGTACCGGCCACGGTGTACCCGGTGCTTTGATTTCATTGATTGGATTTTTCTTACTCAATAATATTG
The DNA here is from genome assembly GCA_025455045.1 of Microscillaceae bacterium. GTDB lineage: Bacteria > Bacteroidota > Bacteroidia > Cytophagales > Microscillaceae > JALONJ01. The sequence goes on from JALONJ010000004.1 coordinate 18,133, forward strand.
TCAATATCAAAGACGCGAGTAGCCCGGGCGAAATTTTGGACTTGTTGGACGAGGAAGTAACCAAAACCCTCAAACAAGAAGAGATAGAAGCCTCTACCAAAGACGGAATGGATATTGCGCTTTGTAAAATCAATCGCAAAAAAATGCAAATTGAGTACGCCGGAGCCCATCGCCCTTTGTATTACCTTATCGAAGATGACTTGCTCGAAATCAAAGGCAACAAATTTCCGATTGGGGGCGCGCAATACAAAAACCGCGCACGATTTACCAACACCATTATTAATTATAAAGAAGGCGACTCCGTATATTTGTTTTCTGATGGCTTTACCGACCAATTTGGCGGTCCGAAAAACAAGAAGTTTTCGCCCCGAAAAGTCCGCGAAATAATCACCGAAAATCAAAAATTGCCTCTACCCGAACTAAACCGTGTGCTTGACCAAGAGTTTGAAGATTGGCGAGGAAATAATAAACAAACCGATGATGTGTTAATGATTGGTATAAAATTATAAAAAATTTTTACTTTTGCGAGTGAAAAATTTTATGCCATAAGTCAGTACAAAATTGGGACCCAAGAATTAAAGATTAAAAATTGGATAATTATTTGATTATCAAATCCTTAAGATTTAATTTTAACATTTAATTTCTAGTATTCAATAATTCATTACAATATTATAACTACTTGATTATCAATTAGTTATGAATTTTTAGATTAAAATCGACAATTGTTGCATTATTGAAAGCCCAAATAGTTTTTTAATGAATTTGCTAATAAAAGCACTTAGCTAAACAATTTAAAATTTAGAAAAGACTTATGAAGTACATCTATGAATTACACAAGACAATGGTTACTCGAAACCTTATCTTAGTGTATGAAGGTGAATTCACACAAGAAATTACCAAATCCGTACTGGCAATGGCAGAGCGAAATATGGATGCAATTGGAGAGGATTCATCGGTCAAGCGCAAAGTATTTAATGTAATGGTTGAGTGCTTGCAAAACATTGTAAAACACTCCGACGAAGCCGAAGACAACAACTACGCCAATCGCAATGCGGCAGTGTTTATGATTGGAAAACAAGAAGATAAGTATATCATCACTTCGGGCAATCCGGTCTCGAATGACAAAGTAGCCATTTTGCAAGGTAAGTTGGAATATATCAACTCTTTGGACAAAGAGGGCTTGAAAGACTATTACAAAGATATTATCAAAAACAATAAAGGGCTTTCGCCCAAAGGTGGGGCAGGGCTGGGTTTTGTGGATATGGCACGTAAATCGGGGCAAAAACTCCAATTTGATTTTGAGCCGATTAACGACAATATCTCATTTTTTTCGCTCAAAACTATCATCAAACGCTCCACCGGCAAAGAAGATAACGAATAACTATTAAATATATAAAGTAAATATGGAAGTTATAAACTTAGAAGGTACTGAGGATACACCCAAAATAATCTTAGACCGTAATAATGGTATTTTTGAAATTTCGGGAAGGTCATTACCGGAAGACTCTGCTGAGTTTTATCAACCGATTTTGGATTGGCTAGATGAGTATAGCAAAAGCCCCAATCAAGAAACCGAATTTATCTTTAAATTGGAGTACTTCAATACTGCTTCATCTAAGCTAATTTTGGATATTTTGTCAAAATTGGAAACCATCGAAGGCACTAAAATCGCTTGGTATTTTCACGAAGATGATGAAGATATGGAAGAAGCCGGTACCGAGTTTTCGGAATTGGTAGAAGTACCTTTTGAATTTAAGACTTATTAATTTTAATCAACTCAAAAATAACACTTTGCCCTGCTTAATGATTTAAGTCGGGCAAAGTATTTTGTTTTGTTGAAATAAGTTTCTCTAGGCGTATATCTTTGATTATCAATAAATTAACTCGTATTCCGATTTTGAAAATAGCTTGACAAACAAATTATAAAAACAAACCAAAATCGGTTTTTATACGTAACTATCTGATAATCAAATTTTTATCAACTCGAGTTTGAATTTTTGAGAAGCAAATAAAAATATAACTAATTGATAATCAATTGATTATAAAATTTATTTTTTAATTTTACACCATACAGCCCAAACCGCCCCGAATAAAACATTGTAAAAATTTGGCATTTTAAAATTTTGTTGTATTATTTGCCTTACATAATTAAATCATTGAGTATCAGGATTTAACACCCGTCCGATACTTTATCGATAAAGGGTTCAAAACGATATGAGTTCGCAAATTCTCCAAGCTTTAACAAAATTATTTGCTCTAATCACCCGTCAAGATGGGGGAGCTACCGAATTTGAGCGCAAATTCGTCATTGATTACTTTGTCAAAGAACTCGACCAAGACTCCGTCCACGAATATACCAAACTGTATGACGAAGAAGCCGAATACGGCAAAGTGCAAGACAACAAGGTAATCAGTATGAAGGATTCAGTTCGAATTCTTAAATTTTGCCGAGAAATCAACAAAGGGCTTGAACAGCGTCAAAAAATTATCATTCTCATCAAATTGTTGGAGTTGGTAGCTTCGGATAAAAATTTTACCGCCCAACGCCGAATGATTATTGATACCATTGCCAGTGCATTTAACCTGAAAGAAGAATACACCGGTATCGAAAGTTTTGTATTGTCCGAAGACTCCTCAACCATCACCGGTGATGATATTTTGGTGGCAAGCACCAGCAACAAACTCATTAGCCCCGAAGCCAAATACCTAAAAATTGAAAATTTACAAGGCGAAATCACCTTCAAACAAATCAAAAGTGCCGATTTGTACTTTGTAAAATATGTGGGCGAAGAAGACGTAAGGCTCAATGGCTTTGCTATGAAGCGCAACGAGGTCTCCTTGTTCTCGAATGGTAGTAGTATTCGCCTCCCGCGCGGCGGAAGTATATATTATGGCGATATTACCGCCAAGTTTCTCGAGAATTTACAAGGGGTGAAACTCTCGTTTAGTGCCAAAAATATTCAATTTACCTTTGCCAGTGGCGACATTGGCTTGCGTGAGATGAGTATCTCTGAAACTCAAGGCAAACTCATTGGTATTATGGGCGGAAGTGGCGCGGGTAAAACTACCTTGATGAATGCCCTTTCGGGAATAGAAACGCCTTCCGGCGGCTCAGTCAAAATCAATGGCATTGACATTCATCAAGATAAGAAAAAAATTGAGGGAGTCATCGGGTTTATTGCCCAAGACGACCTTTTGATTGAAGAACTTACGGTTTACCAAAACTTATACTACAACGCCAAACTTTGTTTTGACAAACTCAGCGAAAAAGATATTCACGACAAAGTAATGAATACCTTAGATAGTTTGGGGCTTGAACACATCAAACACATCACGGTAGGCAATGTATTGAATAAAAAAATCAGTGGCGGACAACGCAAACGCCTCAACATTGCTTTGGAGCTTATTCGTGAACCGGCAGTAATGTTTGTTGATGAGCCTACTTCGGGTTTGTCGTCCAAAGATTCACAAAATGTAATTGACTTGCTCAAAGAGCTTTCTTTGAAGGGCAAACTCATTTTTGTTGTAATTCACCAGCCCTCTTCGGATATTTATAAAACCTTTGACAAAATGATTATTTTGGACAAAGGCGGCTATTTGATTTATTATGGCAATCCGATTGAAGCCATTGTGTACTTCAAACGAGAAACCAACCAAGCCGATAGCGGGCGATACAGCGAAAACCCCGAAGAAATGTTCAAAATCATTGAGAAGGAAGTTGTTGATGAATTTGGGCAAGAAACCGGCAAACGCCAACTTACGCCCCAACAATGGCACGAGCGATTTGAAAATAAAATAAAATTTGATGAAGTTGAAGAAATCAAAGAAAGCCCACCTTCTTCGCTCAATCGCCCCAATATTTTTAAGCAAGCCTATTTATTTACCATTCGTGACTTTTTGGCAAAGATAAGCAATACCCAATATATGCTTATCAACTTGCTCGAAGCCCCGATTTTGGCTTTCTTGTTGGCTTTTATCATTCGTTTTCAAAACGAACCCTCTACCGGCGATTATGTATTTCGTTACAATGACAATATTCCGGCTTATGTACTGATTTGTGTGATTATTTCCTTGTTTATGGGTTTGACCGTAAGTGCGGAGGAGATTATCAAAGATAAAAAAATCCAAAAACGTGAGCAGTTTTTGAATTTGAGCCGCTTTAGTTATTTGGTTTCCAAATTGATTATTTTGTTTTTGTTGTCGGCTATTCAAAGCTTGACCTTTGCTTTCATTGGCAATTTGATTCTGGAAATTGACGGCGAATTGTGGAGCTATTGGCTGGTATTATTTTCTACTTCGTGCTTTGCCAATGTATTGGGATTGAATATATCTTCTACTTTCAACTCGGTGATTACCATTTATATCACCATTCCTTTGTTGTTGATTCCGCAAATGATTTTGAGTGGGATTATATTTAGATACGAAAAAATGAACAAGGTAATCAGCGAAAAAGGCAAAGTGCCTTTGCTGGCTGATATTATGGTTTCGCGCTGGGCATTTGAAGCCATCGCCGTTGATCATTTTATGAATAACCAATATATGGCTGATTATTACAAATTGGAACAAAATATCAATCAAAATAATTATAAAATCACGTATTGGATTCCTGCCCTCAAAACCCGACTTGAACGCACATTGGACAATCAGAAGAAAAAACCGACCGATTCTATCAAAAATGTGATTCGAAAAGATTTGGCTTTGGTCAGGCACGAAATCAAATATGAAAATGCTTATGTTGATAAATATTTAAAAAATTATAATTTAGACAGCAAACTTACACCGCAAAAATTTGATGAGGTAGCTTTGACCAAACTTGTTAGCTATTTTGACAGTATAACTGTGAAGTTTCAAGAAAAAGTAAATGAAGCTACCAAAGACAAGGAAAACTTGCCGGATTTGATTAAGAAAAATCGGGACGCAAAATACGACATCAATAAAGCCAAAAACCGATACTATAATGATGGCTTAGAGATATTTGTAACCAATTTTGAAGTAAAAGATAGATTTGTAGAACACGAAGGTAAAATTTTACAACAAATCTACCCGGTTTACAACGAACCCAAAGAGTTTGCCGGCTGGTGGGATTATCGAACCCACTTCTGCGCCCCCAAAAAACACTTTGCCGGTATGTTGTTCGAGACCTATTATTTCAATATTGGCGTGATTTGGCTGTTTACTTTCTTACTTTATATTACATTGTACTTTGATTTCTTCAAAACGCTCTTGGGCGGCTTTGGCAAAATCAGTTTGGGCAAAAAATCCAAATAAATAATGACTGATTGAATTGTGATAGTATGCTGAATATTTTTATAAGTAATTGATAATCAGACAGTTATATATTTTTGTAAAAATAAAACTTAAAATCAATTGTTGAAATTGATTTTTTTCTAAAAACCCCTCAAATTACATACTCGAAATTATTTGAAAATGAAAGAAAACCTTAATACTTTTACAATGAATTTACCATTAACTTCATTCATGAAAAAGTTTAGTTTAATCCTTGTATTATCCCTTATTTTTACGGCTTGCGGCGGCGGCAAAAGCAATAGTGGCGAAGAACTTTTGAAAAAAGACAAAGAAGCCAAAAACAACAAGCCCACTGCGCCGGCAATTTCCAAAGAAGTGTTGAGCGATATTGTAAAGTCAATCCCTTCGCCTTTGGAGATTTCATTCTTGATTAAAGATTTGGGAATCAAATACGACAAAAACGTATTGAACTCGGCTGATAACACCTCCAAATACAACACCGGCTACAAACAAGCCCTCAATTTGGGGATTTATAGTACCGATTTGGGTTATGCCAACATTTATCAGCAAACTCAAGATGCTTTGTACTACCTGACTGCCGTAAACGAAATGGCAAAAGGTTTGAAGATTGAGCAATTCTTTGATTTCAATACCATCAAAAAATTGGCGACCAGTAGCAACAATCTGGATTCATTGCTCTTGGTAACCAATACCAATTTGGAAAAAATCAATGAGCGTTTGCAAGAGAAAAATCAAGCCGATATGACCATTTTGATTTTGACCGGTGGCTGGTTGGAGGCTTTGTACCTTACTTGCGAAGTTGCCAAAAAACAACCCAACGAATTGCTAAATAATCGCATCGGTGAGCAAAAAATCATTTTAGACCAACTGCTACTTTTGCTTTCTTTTTATGAAGAGTCTAACAATATCAAGAGCTTGATTGAAGATATGAACGAACTGCGTGAAATATACGAAAACGTAAAAATCTCGTATGAATACGAAGAGTCGCAAACCAAAGAAGAAAACGGGATTTTGGTCGTAGATGATAAGACCACCAGTAAAATTAATTTTACTGGCAAAGACTTAGATAACATTTTGAACGTTACTAAGAAAATAAGACAAAAAATTATTAGTTAATTATGCGTAAAATACAGCTCTCGATACTAACCCTTATTGCCTTAGTGTGGGCAAACACTGTAGTAACTGCTCAAACTGACGTTTTAAATTCACTTATCAAAACCGTTTCGCCGGTTGAAGTCTCCGACTTAATCAAAAAACAAGGAATCCGTTACGAAAAAACCATTTTGAGCGACCCAATGAAAACGGCGGCTTATCAGTCGGATTTTAAAAAAGCCCTCAATTTGGGAGTGTATAGCACCGATTTAGGCTACTCTAGTATCTATGAACAAAATATGGAGGCACTCAGCTACCTTAGCTCCGTCAAAAAAATGGCTGATGGGTTGAATGTAGGTAGTTATATTGATTTCAACAAAATTTTGATGTTGGCACAAAATAAAAATGACCTCAACAAACTTTTGGACGAAACTTCCACTACTTTCGAGAATATGAGTGAGCATTTGGAAAAACAAAATCAATCCAAACTTGCCGCCCTTATTTTGACCGGTGGCTGGCTCGAAACACTTTTTATCACTTGCGAAGTAGCCAAAAGACAGCCTAACCAAGAATTGCACAATCGTATTGTAGAACAAAAACTAATTCTTGACCAAATTTTGGTGGCTTTGCAACCTTACCAAAATGATAATACTGTAAAGTTGCTCACCAGCGACTTGAGCAATTTGAGCAAATTGTTGGGTAAATACACTTTTGAAGTAGTAAAGAAAAACTCGCAAAGCGAAAAAAAATACATCGAGGTCAATGGTGAAAAAATCGCCGTTGATGAAGGCGAAGACCAAACCAACGATGTAAAACTTACTCCTGATGATATAAACCGAATCTCGGGAATGGTAACCGAAATTCGCGGACAAATCATTAAATAATTTCTCAAGAATATCCGAATAATTGATAATCTTATAAGGTATGTAGTTTACCTTTTATCAATTTTTCGGATATATTTTTAAAAATACAGTTGTTGCTTGCCTGCCCCAAGCATAAAAAATTAAGGAGTAAAAAAAACCATACATATTAAATAATTCACTCCTACATATTTTTGAATCTATAAATTGCATAAACCTGCTAAAACTTTAAAAAAATTTTGTAATTTCAAGAGATTCACGATTAAAAAATTAAGTACACCATTGAAAATGAGGAAGTTCGTATTCATCGCAATTTTGAGCTGTTTGTTTTGCTCTTTCAAATCATCTAATTGCGTGCAATGCAACATCGAACAATACACCGAAAAAGGTATCAAAAAATTGAGCATTGAAGGCGGTTATACCTTTCTGAAGAGTTATCCGGTAAGTGGACAAGAAGGCAAAAAATACTCTTATATTTTTAGCCTCGGAACCAATTATATGATTACCCTTGCCAATCACGACTCAAATTCCAAAGGAATTTACATTACCTTGTTTGACTCAAACAACAAAGAAGTAGCCAGTAGCTATAAAGATGGCAAGTTTTATCCGGCAATTGCTTTTACTTGCAAATCAACGGGAATTTATCATCTCAAATTTGGCTTTGAGCATACAAGTGATTATTGTGCGGTTGGAGTTTTGGGTATGAAACGATAAGCAGCAAAAAACAAAAAGGGAAGTTCAATTGAACTTCTCTTTTTGTTTTGGAGGTATTGTTCAGTACGCCAGCCTCAAAGCTAGGACAAACCCCTCGTTTGGTGGCTCATAGCATAAAATGATAAAAAAATCTATGCTTATTTTCCTATACAAGTGTAAAGATTAGGAAGGTTTTTCTCAAAAAAAATCCTCCAAAGCAAACATATTTTCGAAATATTTGTTATACTTTTGTAGCTTAATTAAAATCATTCTAAATAAGCTCAAGAACTCAAAGTTTACCCCACAAAAGCATTAAACTTTTAGTCAAGAAAGAAATAATTAACAATTATGAGCAAACAATCCACCGACGTTTTAGAAGAACACATCAATTCTGATTATAAATACGGCTTTGAAACCAAAATCGAAACCGAAACCGCCCCCAAAGGCTTGGATGAAGATACGGTTCGATTCATTTCCGGCAAAAAAAATGAACCCGCTTGGATGCTCGAGTGGCGTTTGGAGGCATTTCGTAAGTGGCTGACAATGAAAGAACCGCAGTGGCAAAACGTAACTTTTCCGACTATCAATTACCAAGACATTATTTACTATGCCGCTCCCAAACAAAAAATTAGCCCCAAGAGCCTAGATGAAATTGACCCTGAACTTTTAGCTACTTTTGAGAAATTAGGTATTTCACTAACCGAACAAAAACGCTTGACCGGCGTAGCCGTTGATGCCGTAATCGACAGTGTATCAGTAGCTACCACTTTCAAAAGTAAATTGGCAGAGTTGGGCATTATTTTCTGCTCGATGAGCGAAGCCATCAAAGAACATCCCGAATTGATAAAAAAATACTTGGGTTCGGTAGTGCCAGTGAGCGACAATTACTTTGCGGCTTTAAACTCGGCGGTATTTTCTGACGGCTCTTTTTGTTACATTCCTAAAGGGGTGCGTTGCCCAATGGAATTGTCAACTTATTTTCGAATCAATGAAAAAAACACCGGCCAATTTGAGCGAACTTTGATTGTAGCCGAAGAAGGCAGTTATGTGAGTTATTTGGAAGGTTGCACTGCGCCAATGCGTGACGAAAACCAACTCCACGCCGCCGTGGTAGAATTGATAGCTCTGGACAATGCCGAAATCAAGTACTCAACCGTGCAAAACTGGTATCCGGGCGACAAAGAAGGCAAAGGTGGAATTTATAATTTTGTTACCAAACGGGGAATTTGCGCTGGCGTTAATTCCAAAATTTCGTGGACACAAGTAGAAACCGGCTCGTCTATCACTTGGAAATACCCTAGTTGTATTTTGAAAGGTGACAACTCAATTGGCGAGTTTTATTCGGTAGCCGTTACCAACAATTACCAACAAGCCGACACCGGTACCAAAATGGTTCACATTGGCAAAAACACCAAAAGTCGGATTGTTTCCAAAGGTATTTCGGCAGGGCTTAGCCAAAACTCTTATCGCGGACAAGTCAAAATCTTCAAACGGGCTGAAAATGCTCGCAATTTTTCGCAATGCGATTCTTTGCTAATGGGCGATAAATGCGGGGCGCATACTTTCCCTTACATTGAGGTAGAAAACAGTACCGGCCGAGTAGAACACGAAGCAACAACTTCTAAAATTGCCGAAGACCAATTGTTTTATTGCAATCAACGGGGCATAGATACCGAAACCGCCGTAGCCCTGATTGTAAACGGCTACGCCAAAGAGGTTTTGAATCAATTGCCGATGGAGTTTGCCGTAGAAGCTCAAAAACTTTTGGCTATTTCTTTGGAAGGTAGTGTGGGTTAAACTACTTAATTTAAAATGTAACTTACTGATAATCAATGAGTTGAAAATTAGTTTTTGTTTAAAAAATTAAAATATTAATCTATCTCCCCTATTTAAGTCTGATTAAATAGGGGAGACTTTTTATTAGTCAAGGGGATAAAAAATCTATAGGCTCTTGATTTGCATAAGTAATTCATTATCAGTATATTAGCATATAGATTCAGGTATAAATAATGCTTTTTTTTGCTCAATTTTTTAAAAACAATGCGCATACTTACGCCACCTCAGCCCTTTGATATTCAAAACAATGAAAAATCGGTCTTTCTTGCCGGAAGTATTGAACGAGGGAATGTCGAGAATTGGCAAACTTATATCACTGACCGCCTCGCCGCCGCCCAGTGGACAGGCGCGATTTTGAACCCACACCGTGAAAGCTGGGACAGCTCTTGGGTACAATCCATTGATAATCAGGTATTTAAGGAGCAAACCCTATGGGAGCTTCAAGCAATGGAACAAGCCGATTGGATTGTGTATTATTTTCAGCCGCAGAGTCAAGCTCCTATTACTCTGTTGGAACTGGGTTTGCACGCAACCAAGCAAAAATCCATAGTTTGCTGTCCTGAAGGCTATTGGCGCAAAGGCAATGTGGATATAGTTTGTGAGCATTATAAATTGAATCAAGTACTTGATTTAGAGGCAGTTGTGCAGGAAATCTTGAGGCTTAACTAATTCCAAAATATAGTCAAATCCAAATGTTTATCACAATAAATGAGTGCTGATTGCTGATAACCGAGGAAGACGCTACAACGAATTGATTTTCGAATTTAGGCTTAAGATGTATCAAAGAGAAAGACAAATTTGAAATCTGGAAAAATTCAAAAAACTTTGAACTAATCAGTTTATAAAATTAACTCTTTGATAATCAATCATTTATAAAAAAAATTCAATTTTCTAAGGCTTATTTCTTACTAAACCGAATATTAAATCAAGATTATTGAAAAAAATAAACAAGATTTATGGAACTTTGCAATAATTTCGCAATCGAAAAGGTGAGAATTTTGAACTTCCCAAGCCTTACAATATGAATTTAAAACAACATACTATCCAAAAACCCGCCAAAGTTTCGGGAGTTGGCTTGCATACCGGAGCTACGGTTAATATGACTTTTTTGCCCGCTCCGCCGCATCACGGCTTCAAGTTTCAACGCATTGATGTAGAAGGGCAACCTATAGTCGAGGCTGATGTGGACAATGTAGTAGATACCTCGCGCGGCACTACCATTGAAAAAAATGGAGCTAGAGTGCATACCGTTGAGCATACGCTTGCCGCTTTGGTAGGCTTACAAATTGATAATGTGCTGATTCAACTCGATGGTCCCGAACCGCCTATTATGGATGGTAGTTCTATTGAATTTATCAAAGCCCTCCAAGAAGCCGGTGTAGAAGAACAAAACGCACTGCGCAATTTTTATGAAATCAAAGAAGGCATCTTTCACCGCGACAAAGCCAAAGAAATAGAATTGGCGGCTTTGCCTCTCAACGATTATCGCATTACGGTAATGGTTGATTATCAATCTAGTGTATTGGGTAGCCAGTATGCCTTGTTGAATGATATTAGCGAATTTCAATCGGATATTGCCCCTTGCCGAACTTTTTGCTTTTTGCACGAATTGGAAGTGATGCACCAAGCCGGTCTGATTCGGGGTGGCAACCTCAACAACGCCATAGTGATGGTGGACAAGGATAAACCCCTGACCGAAGCCGACCTCGAGCGATTGTCCAAGATATTGAATCACCCGCATATTGAGGTCAAAAAAGAGGGTATTCTCAATAATATTGATTTACACTTTCCTAATGAGCCGGCACGCCACAAACTGCTTGATGTAGTAGGCGATTTGGCATTGGTAGGTCGCCCACTCAAAGGGCAAATAATGGCGGCTCGCCCCGGACACGCCGCCAATGTAGCCCTTGCCAAAAAAATCAAACAGGCAATTCAAGCCTCGGAGGTCAAAAATGTACCCCATTATGACCCCAAAATGCCGCCTTTGATGGATGTAAACCATATTGCCAAAATATTGCCGCATCGCTACCCGTTTGCTTTGCTCGACAAGATATTTTACTTGGATAGCACCACCGTAGCCGGAGTCAAAAATGTAACCATCAACGAACCGTTTTTTATGGGGCATTTTCCGGGCAATCCGGTAATGCCCGGCGTACTGCAATTAGAAGCAATGGCACAAACCGGAGGTATTTTGGTATTGAGTACTGTACCCGACCCTGAGAATTACTGGGCGTATTTGCTCTCAATTGATGAGTGTCGTTTCAAAAAAATGGTTATTCCCGGCGATACCATTGTATTTAGATGCGAATTATTGTACCCCATTCGGCGCGGAATCGCCAAAATGCGCGGTGAAGCCTTTGTAGGCGATACTTTAGTATGTGAGGCAACTTTATCGGCAAGTATTGTAAGAAAATCATGAGCATCAGTCCATTAGCATATATTCACCCCGGCGCAAAACTTGCCGAAAATGTTACAGTTGAACCCTTTGCGGTTATCTATGACAATGTAGAAATTGGCGAAGGTACTTGGATAGGTCCCCAAGCTACGGTTATGTATGGGTCGAGAATTGGCAAAAACTGCAAAATTCACCCCAACGCCGTCATTGGCAATGTACCTCAAGACCTCAAATTTGCCGGTGAAGAATCGCTGGCAATCATCGGCGATAATACTGTCATTAGAGAATGTGCCACCGTCAATCGAGGCACTGCCGACAAAATGCAAACCTTGGTGGGCAAAAACTGCCTCATTATGGCATATTGTCACGTAGCCCACGACTGTGTGCTGGAAGATAATTGTATTCTTTCCAATGCCGTGCAACTTGCCGGACACGTAGAGGTTTGTTTTCACGCTACCATTGGTGGGGGTACGGTTGTGCATCAGTTTGTCCGCATTGGACAACATACGATGATTCAAGGTGGCTCAAAAGTAACCAAAGATATTCCGCATTTTGTTTTGGCGGGGCGCGAACCCATTTCTTATGAAGGCATCAATATCATAGGCTTGCGCCGGCGAGGTTTTAGCAATGAATTGATTACCGAAATCCGCGAAATTTATAAAGTATTGTATGATAGTGGCTTAAATATCAGCCAAGCCCTCGAAGAAATTGAAAATAAACAACCACAATCTCCCGAAAGGGATTTGATTCTCGAGTTTGTCAAAGGCTCTAGTCGCGGAATTGTAAAATAATTGGAGGACTGAGGGACTGAAGGTAGTGTTTAAGGAATTAGGAATTAATAATTGTTTGCCTTATTTTGTAATCATTCCTTAATTGCGTATTTCACCTTTATTTTTACAATAGTTCGGACAGTTTCTAAGCCCCCTGCCCCGCCAGAGGTGGGGATGCAGCTTCGAGTTATTTACTAAATGTTTGATAATCAGTTAGTTACATAAATATTTAAAATACCGTAATCTACTGATTATCAATTACTTATGAAAAATATCCGAAGTATTGATTCGAGAAAAACATTTTTAAACCCCACAAACTGCCCCAAATATTGACTTTATGATGCAATTAAAAATCGAGAATTTAGGCAAAAAATTTCAATATGAATGGATTTTTCGAGATTTGACTTATCAGTTTGAACAAGGGCAGGCTTATGCCATTTTGGGGACAAACGGTAGCGGCAAATCTACCTTATTGCAAGTGATAGCCGGTATTTTGTCGCCCTCGCAAGGAAGTATTAGCTATCAAGCTGATAATCAACGTATTAGCTCCGAAAGTTGGTTTCGCTATATGGTTTTTGCTTCACCATACTTGGAATTGATTGAAGAATTTACCTTGTTGGAATCCATCAACTTTCATCAGCAATTCAAAAAATTAAAAAACGGACTCAAGGTTAAAGATTTTATTCAAATACTAGGCTTAGAAAAATCTAAAAACAAACCAATCAAATATTTTTCTTCAGGAATGAAACAACGCCTAAAACTAGGATTGGCTTTTTATTCACAAACTCCTATTTTAATGTTAGACGAGCCAACCTCGAACTTAGATGCCCAAGGAATTGAATGGTACAAACACGAAGTATTACAAAACCTGAATAACCGCCTAACAATTATCTGTTCCAATCAGCCTTATGAATATAATTTTTGTACTAACTTGTTGAATATCAATGAGTTTAAATAATTTATTTACCATAAACAATAGCTTGGACAGTTTCTAAGCCCTCTACCCCACAGGGGCTTTAAATTAGGAATACAACCCCACCCCAAGCCCCTCCCCTTTCAGAGAGTAGGGCTGTTAAGTCCTAAATACAACCCCACCCCAAACCCCTCCCTTTTCAGAGAGGGGCTTCCTGAATCTACAACCTCTTAAGGGAAGAGGAAGTAGGGGGTGAGGTCTAACGGCGAATAAAATTTGGCTCAAAAATAGAACTTAACAGCCCTGACTTTCAGGGAGGGGCTTGATTATCAGTAGTTTATCTCCTTCACCTCAAAGGGGGATGAGCTGAGACTGAGGGTTTTTCAGGTGTTTTATTTCTTAACCTGACGGCTATGATCTCAACACCAACCTATGGTATCAATCGTTGTTAGTGTCAAAAGACACAGAATCCTCGGGTTTAGTAAGCTCCTTGAATTAATGTGAATATTCTTATAACTAATTGGTTATCAATTGTTTACAGTGATTAAAAATATTTTTTCAAAAAAATATTAAATGTATGTAAAAATAAATTGTATAATTCGTATATTCTTAGAAATTAAAATATCTCAGACCTTCGGTGCAGACACAATCTAATTTCTAAAAATTATTTTAAATACTTGATAATCAATACCTTAAAAAACGTATTTAATTTTTATTGCTAAAGATAAGTTTTTCATATTTATAAAAATTTGTATTTTTTTAATAATATTTCAAAATATTCACGTCAAATTATGCCAGCGTTTTTCTCAATACGAACAACCACGAAAAACCTCCTACCTCGCCAAGGGCGAAGCAGGAGGCTTTATCATTGGGAATTAGAAGCCCGCAAACTTTGTCTTCACCAAGGGGTCTATTCATCAATCAATTGCCAATCAACATAGAACTTACCAAGTTGCCCTCATAAGTATATTGATAAAATCCGTTTTTGCCCACCATCAAAAGATGATTGCGCCAAGGAATGACATCATACGCATCTAAATTGTTGATTTGTTTGCTCAGGGTGAGCTTTACGGGGTCGGTCGCATCAAAAAACTTAAGCCCTGAGCCGCCGTCACACACAAATAGGTTTTTGCCGTCAATTCCCAAACCATACGGGCTATCCATTGGGTAGCTGGCTTCCAAAACCGGATTTTGCAAATTAGAAATATTAATTACTTCCAAGGTATTGGTTCCGCCCCAACACACCGTCCCGCCACTGCGGAGGGTAACGTAGGCATAGTTGCCTTGCACCACTACCGGGTCGCAACGCCGCACGTGGCTATAGGTTGAAAGCAAAGTAGGCTGTTCGGGATTAGAATTGTCTAAAATGAGCATACCGGTTTGGCTACCGATAAAAATATGATTTTGATAAGGAAAAATCGTTTCAATATCATTGCCCAAACCCACCGAAGACTTGAAATCGGGACTTTGCGGATTGCTGATGCCAAATACTTTGAGTTGGAAGTTATCTACTGTATAAAGGTAATCACCTTTGATGGCAAAGCGTGCCATTGAGCCGCCTTTACCTGATTCTGCCGCTTGGTTGTCGCTATCGGCAGTACAAGCCGCCAAGCCCAAAACAAGGCACAAAAAGTAATATAATTGCTTGATATTCATAGGTTTAGGGGTTTAATTATCGGTTAATGTATTTTCGCCAAGATACAATAAAGCCTTTTTGCGGGTCATAATTATACGCAAAAGCATTGCGCCCATCGGGGGCAAGAATCGGCGGAAACACATTTTCTTGCCGATTGACTACTTGAATGTTGTTGAGATTGCTAATGTCGAGGCTGACCAAATCGACGGCATTATCCACGTACATTATGTTGTTTTTGACGGCAATGTCCAAACAACCCGGCACTTCAATAAAGGCTTTTTTGACCGGCGCATTGATATTGGTATTGTCAATGATATGTACTCCGCGATATTTTTCATTGATGTAGATATAGTTGCCATAGACATAAATTTTGCCCGGAACCAGCATTTTTTGCGGGGCAGTAGCTTTGACCGACTGATTGAGGTTTTGCCTACTCATATACACCGGCTCGTATTCTTCAAAAGGAGCCGGACGATAAATGATACTCACTTGACAAAATCCCAAAAAAACAAGGAGCAGCAGTTGTTTTGTGTTCATACTTTTAAGGTTTAGGTTAGAAAATATCGTCTAAGCTAGGCGTTTTTACCCTAAAAATCAATTTTTCGGCTTTATTTATTTGCAATAGCGCGTAGAGCTTTTGCGCGGTGGTCTGATATGCCCTGTGGTGAGGGAAGGGAATTAAATTGGGTTATTTTAAGGAGTGAACATAAAATAAAACGGGTGCATTTCAAATTTACTACCTACGACCCTCTCCTTTGGAGAGGGCTAGGGTGAGGCAATAGAAACGCGTAAATTTGAAATGCACCCAATAAAACGGTTTTTGCAATAATATAAGCGTACTTCACCACTTTTTAGGAGTTTGTTACCTCAGAAGCTATCTAAAGCCAGCTACTTGCACAAGCTATGCAGTTTGTAGTACAGTTTTTCTGAAAAAGTATTAAAATTCCAATTATTTTATAATCAATTGATAATCAATTAGTTATGAATTTGTAAACTAAAAATATCGCAAATGTGTGATAAAATTAAGCCCTCAATATAAAATCATTAAATTTTATTCTAACTTTGGGGCAACATTTAAACAAACCGCTTAGTTTAATCAGAAAAGTCAAATAGGATTAGTCCACATATTTGTTTTTGAAAATGACTGAAAAAAAGATATTTAAAATTCAGATTCCTTCAATGATGGAAAACATTCGGATTGTGGAGAGTTTTATCGACAATGCCAAAGATACCCACAATATCAGCGATGACATTTATGGAAATATAATGATTGCCGTTACCGAATCGGTCAATAATGCCATCAAACACGGCAACAAAGAAGATAAACGCAAAAAAGTGAACCTCTCGATGGAAATGTATGACAACAAAATCCGTTTTCTGGTCGAAGATGAAGGCATTGGTTTTGACTTTAGCAATTTGATTGACCCTACCGCCCCCGAAAACCTCGAGAACCCGGGCGGGCGTGGTATCTTTTTGATGCGCCACTTATCCGATGAAGTAAATTTCAACAAAAACGGCAAAAGTGTAGAACTCATTTTTTATATGTCGGCGTAGCCTCCACCTTCCCTTAAAAAAATCTATAACCAATTGATTGTCAAGCACTTAACTATTTATTTTAAATAGCTTGTTTTGTGCCTACTGCTAAGTAAATTGAGATATGTTATAAAATTGATACCTTCCCAATAAATTAGCCAAAAACATACTTGCCATTCCCGGCTTGCCAAGTGGTAATATGGTGAGTGGCAAAACTTATCCAAATATGTCCAAAATCAATTTTTTTAACGAAAATCTAGATTTTCAACCCAATCACAAAACCAAACTCAAGCGTTGGATTGAACAAACGATTCAAGCCCAGAAGCAAAAATTAATTGAAATCAATTACATATTTTGTGATGATGCTTATTTGCACCAAATCAATGTAGAATACCTTGACCACGACACGCTGACTGACATCATTACTTTTGATAATTCGGAAACCGAAGGCGAAATCGAAGCCGATATTTTTATCAGCATTGAGCGCGTAACAGAAAACGCCCAAAGTTTTGGCGTTGCCTTTGCGTATGAGTTACATCGTGTAATGATTCACGGGGTATTCCACTTGCTTGGCTATGGCGACAAAACCGAAGCCGAACAAAAGCAAATGCGGCAGTTGGAAAATGACTGTTTGCAACAGTTGGCAATCTAAATTGAAAGATTTTAAAAAACACGGTTCTTCACCACTTTTCAGGAAAATTGTAATGCAGGCTGTCTAGCCTGCCCGCGTAAATGAGTTGAGGCTTAGAATAAAGCCAGAATTTCCTCAAAAAAAATGGGTAAAGAACCAAAAATACAAGCTAATCTCTTGATTATCAATCAATTATGATTTTTTTATAAATGTAAAAAATCGTGTATTTCATCAAGCCCCCATTCAAAATACACTTTGTCGCAAGTTCTATTCAGTCATTTTCGCAATTATTTCAAATTTGTAATTTTTTTTGGTAATTTCGCTTTTAAAAAATGAGCAATTGAATGAATTGTTTGAATAATTACCCAAACTCAATATTGCTAATAAATTGATTATCAGTGAATTATAAGATTTTTATAAAAATATGAGCGACTTCAAATTATGTGAAAATGGTCATTACTTTCCGCAAGGCTTGAAAGAATGTCCGTATTGCCCCAAAGGAAGCAATCAGCAAAGCAGTTTGGGCAAAACCATCATTGGCTCAAGTTTTGGCAATGACGATGATGACGAAGACGATTTTGGCTTTGGCAACAAACCTTCGCAATTTGGCGGCGGCAACAACCTCAATCGTACCCAAATATTTGGCGGCGGTGGCGGCGGCAACCAAGATTTTGATTTTGGCGGTTTTGGCGGCTCCAATTTTCCGGCGCAGTTTCAGCCGATTCAGCAAAGCACCGGGCGCAAATTGGTGGGTTGGCTGGTGTCATTTACCATTGATGCCAATGGCATTGATTTCAAACTCTACGAAGGGCGCAATTTGCTCGGCTCTGACCCGGGTTGCGACATTCCTATCCCCAACGATGCCGCCGTATCGGGTCGCCACTTGACTATTTTGCACCGAATGGGGCATTTCAAATTCAAAGATGAGTTCTCGACCAACGGCACATTTATCAATGATGTATTTATGGAAGAAGGCACACTCAAAGACGGTGATATGATTAGAATGGGCGATACTGTCTTCAAATTTAGAAGCATCGCTTAGAAAAGGGTGTATTTCAAATTTGCTACCTGTTATCGACTTTGGAGGGGCGCATTTCAAATTTACGCATTTTTTTTGCCTCACCCTGCCCTCTCCGAAAGCTAATCTCCCTACAGAATTTTAAAGTACTGATAATCAATTACTTAACTATCATTATTTTTAATTGGTGTAGTAATTGATAATGCTCAATAATCAAATTTAATACAATAGAAAAGTAGCAAATGATC